>CAVRWR010000167.1:0-39995 GCA_963724445.1 uncultured cyanobacterium
TCATAAAATAAGTGTCGCTTTCTGCGGAATAGCTCGATAATTCCATTTGGGCAGTAAATCATCAAAAACGATTTCTAAATTTTGTTTAATCTCATCGGTAGCATTGCGACCCGTCAAATAGCGTTGACGAATGACATTGACAGTTGTTTTCAAACCAGTGGTAGTGGTGGCTTTTCGCATCAACGTAACGACCGTATCGAGACTATCAAACAACATCCCCGCACAGGCACGACCCAGGTGAGGAAAGAAGCGCCGCTCAATAGGGTTGTACTTGGAACAATAACTAGGGTAGTGTGCGATGCGAATTTCGATGCCTAGGCGATTGGCTAACTGTTGTAGGTCGTGCTTGAAGATGTACTTGTTGGCCGAGTTACTGCCCCCACAATCACAAAACAGTAGGATGGAGGATGCGTTGGGGTAGCACTGCTGGCCAATCCGTCTCCAGTACCACAGAAGACTATCACAAGCGAATTGAGTGGTGTCATGGGAGAGGCCAATATTGACGTGCCCGCGATTGCGCTGTGGGTCGTAAATGCCATGAGGAATAATCACCCCCTCGGCTAAGCTGGGAAAATCATGGTCAAACGCCTTAAACGCCTGGGTAGAGCGGATTCTTCCCTTGCGATAGAGCTGACCGAGAAACTCTTTGGCCTTGGTATCGATGGAAAAGTAGGGATTGCCCTCCGCTTGATATTGCTCGATCCAGTAGGCGATATTTTTGAATTGGGTGTCCCGGTCGTCTGTCGCTCCCCCTGTTAGCACTTTGCTCATCTGGCGCAATCGTAATTTGTGCTCATCCATCCATTGACGAATCGGCTCAGCGCTCACAGGGGTGCCTAAGTCATTGAGTTCTTGCGACAGCCTATTCGGGGATAGGTCGGTATAGAGGATCGCTGCGTCATCGGGATCTCCTGCTGTGCGTTGCCCTAAAAGCATGTTCAAATGCTGCTCGATGTCACCCCCGGCAACGATCTTTTTTTCGCCCTGCCCCCGTTCGGCGGACGCGACCTGAGGCCAAGTCTTCGGGCAACCTCGCCAACTCACTCAGTCCTCGTTCTATCGTTCTACGTGAGCAGCCTAACACCGTCGATAAGTACGCTATGCTGCCGTGGCCTAGCTGCTGTGCTTGCAGCGCCGAAAACCGTCGTCGGTCTTTTTCTGAAAGCGTCTCATAAAAATGCCGCATCGTTTCCTCCAAGGCGGGCGTTAATCGGTTACTAAATTCAAATGCCATCGCTGTTCTCCTGGCAATATTAGGGGGACACCTACTGTTTCAGCATTATCTTCTACAATTCCAAAAAATGCGACACTAATTTATGTGCCGTTCCTTAGATAGTTATAGTCTGGCTCAATACTGCTTTGTTTCTAATAAGAAATTGCTGACGGTCGAGGTAACTCCCCCAAGTAAAGAAATTATGCGGCTGGTGAAATTTTTTCATCATCTTTCGGCTGCTCAACAGCTTAAGCTTGCACCAATTCTAGATAAATATCTTAAACGGGGAGAAATTTCTAATTGGTCAGAGCAATCAATTCCAGTCCAAAATTGGTTAAAAAAAATTAATCAATTAAATCTTGACGAGCAGCGCACTGCGGCAATCTGGTTGAGTCGCTATTGTGCCGATAGTTCCAATACTATCGAAGAATTCAAAGCTATAGCCGCTAAAAATGCTGGAAAGACGATAAACAAAAAAGCTTCTAGTACCATTACCAAATATAGCTTTACCCCCACTAATACTCAGAATACTAATCTTCAGCCTGAAGAACCAGAATTGTCCAAATCAAAATTCAAGCTACTTTCTAGGTTTAAACAGTTCTTGTTACCTGCTGCTTGGATAATGACTACTTTATTGTTATTAACTTTGGGAATATTCAGCAGCAATTCTTATCCCGCTGGTGTCGAGCAACAAATTCCTGTATGTAATAGTTCCCAAGGTTCGGCTGAATACTGTCGTTTGGCAGTTGAGCTTGCAGGGAAAAAAACCATTGCTAGACCACCGAAAAGCCTGTTTCCTTTGACAGAAGTAACTGAAACAGTTGCTAATTATGGTTGTCAAAGATATGCCAATCTCAAGGCAGGAATTCCCGTAGAGCGAACTGCACCTGAAATCACCCCCGTAATTTCCCACTCTAGTGTCAAGATTTTCCCTCATATCTATGTCGTTGAAGCGGTGCAGAAAAATGCTCAACAGCCAGGCAATACGAAGGTAGGGTGCGTCTATACTGTAGGACAAGGACAGCGATCGCCAAAAAAACTTGCTGCCGATGTAATTCCGCTCAATTGGCCTAAGGAAAACTATCAGCAACAAAATACTAATCTCTCTTTTGGCAGATATACTAATCCAGTCAACTTGGGACTTTATACTATATTTGCTGCTTTGGGAATTGCGATCGTTTCTTGGTTGAATATTGGGATCAAAATTAAGCAAGCTGCCACAGTTTATCTCGTGGCGTTGATCTTAGGAATTATTCAACTAGCTGTGACTTCTTTTGCTTTTCTCGGTTTGTTCGCCGTTTATATCTTGCCATTTTTGATAATCTTAGTGATTAGCCTAGTAATCAAAGACTTTCAGCTTGACTGGAGTCGTGGTAATCTCTTGGTCATGCTAAGTATATCGATCATTACCACAATTCAATTTTTGTCTTATGTTCTTTGCCTAGATTTAATCAAGAACTTAATTTAAGTCTAAATGATTATTATTTAGCTATTTACTAGAGTCGATCGCGATCACAAAATAGTTGTGATCGCGATCGTAATCATCTTGAATAAGATCGAGGATATTAAAGAAGAGATAGAGCTATGGAACAGATATTATCTGTTACATAAATTTCCCCCAGCTTGGTACCTGGGGGCTTTTCTTTCGGTATTGCGATGAGTTATTTTAAGCAAAAGTTAAATCTTGCACACAAAGCAAATGTTTATAAATATGACAGTTGTGACAGTAATTACTGATGGATAATTACGGGCGTGCCAATTTTTGCCCAATCAAATAACCATTTAGCATTATTTACAGGCAGATTAACGCAACCATGACTGATGGGTGTACCAAAGTTGTTGTGCCAGTATGCGCCGTGTAGGGCAAAACCGCGATCGTAATAAAGCACGCTAGGTACATTAGAAATATCGTAGTCTGCACCACGCATTCTATCTAAAGGATATTTACGTTGAATGGTATAAACCCCTGGATAAGTTGGAGTTTTAATTTTACCTGTAGAAATTACTGTACTAAAAGTTTGATTTTTACCATTCCAAGCAAATAAATGCTGATCGGAAAGATCGATTTCAATCCACTTTGTATCTGATTGTTTAAGATTGTCTATTTTAGGAGCGATCGCATTTTCCATGGTAGGATTAGCCAACACCATATTAGATACTAGACTAGATTCAACTATGGTTAATGCGGCGATTACCCAAAGGGTACGCTTCGCGATCGCGCTCATTAAATAAGCAAGTGTCTGACTGAAAAAAGCTTTTTTAACATAATCTTCTCACCTCCTGGTATGAAGCAGTTATCAACTCCTTTCAGTCTTAAATTAGCAAAATAGTTTGAGAAAGCTGTGAGGGATCGATTTTGTTTCTATTTAAACGCTTTTTCTAGCAAGAACGGAGAAATATTTGACGTTCATTTTCACTGATTGATACAGTTTCAACAATTTCGCCAGTAATTTGTGTTCCGTCTTCCAAAGTAACCGTCCATTGTTGTCCAGCGACAAATACGGGGCATTCATATTCTATTTCTTCCCATTTTAAATATTCTCCATCTAAGAAATAATCAAAGATGCAAAAATGTCTTTTCGTTTCGCTATTAGTAGTCATGGTTTTTCTCCTATGATTTTGTTGATGGTTAATAATTAATAGTTAGTAATTCTCGATTGGTGTTTGCTTGTTCTAAATTCGCCCCTGTTTAGTTGGCACTACTCAAATTAGCGTCAACTAAAATAGCTCCGCTAAAGTTGACGGCGATCGCCATGGCTCCCGTAAGATTTGCTTGCTCTAAATCTGCTAAGACAAAAAATGCTCCGCTTAGGTTCGCATGGTTTAGTTCGGCATGAGATAAATTGGCACGAATCAGATTGATGCCACTCAGTTTAGCTCTGGTCAAGTCAGCAAAACCTAGCTCGGCGTTACTAAAGTCGCGCTCGCCTTGGGCGTATAGTCGCCATAAAGTTTCTACATTCATTTCTTAGTTAGCCGATCGCAGTTAGTGGTTATTAGCCATCCAACTTTCACAACTTCCTCAGATTGTTTTTTTAAAACGGTAAATGTAGTTCGATAGTAAATTGCAGTTGTTCGACGAGTTCTGAAATCAGCTATCTACTTTTATTGTATTCCTTTTGATTAAATCGCGTTCATTATTTTGGTAGGTATATTATGGTAAATCAAGAACGTCTCAAAGCCTATGTAGACGTAATCCAAGGACTATTAAGCTGTCCGAAGGGAGAAGAATGGATACTCCTGCGTCAGTATCAAGAACTAGTTAATCCTGAATTAGTTGAAGTGATGGAACAAGTAGCACATCACCTGACTGTAAAAGGCGATATTAAGGCAGGAAAGTACTTGCATAATTGGGCAGGAAAATTACATCACATTTTGCTCGATAGTGTTCCTGTGACCCAAAAAAGTCAGGATAAGACTCAAGCATATATAGAGTTTATTCAAGCTTTGCTAGACTGTGCTGATGATTGTTCTGAGTCAGACATCGATCGCAGCTCATGAAGATCTAATCGATCCTGGGCTAATCAAAATGATGAGACATATTGCCAACAAACTGGCAGCAGAAGGCGATCGAAGCTCTGCTGACTATTTACAGGAAATAGCAGCAGATTTAAACGCGGTTTGGCTACACAAACACCAATTTGAACCAACTTTGAAGCCAGAAATTGCTGCCGATCCTTGGTTAGATGAAGATGTTGAACCAGCAGAATTGCCACAAACAGGAAATAAACCAGAAAGTTTAGCAAACCTTCCCAGTAAAGAAGCCGAAGAATCAGTATTGCCTTCTACTCAACCTCAAGTTAAAGATAAACCACAGCTAGCTCAATATCTAAAGGCGATCGCCAATTCTCTAAGTCAATTAGAAACAACTTTAGCTTCTCACCCACAACCTGCAAATCCTTTATGGTATATGGATGTATTAGAGAAAGCACTGGCTAACAACTGGATCTTGACGACTGATGAAGTAGAACATTTGATTGGTATCAAACCCCATTGTCATCATGATGAAACTACTTATCAACGGGGGTGTTGGGTATTTGTCAAAGTAGTAAAAGTTGGAGCGCAATTAGGCTGGCAAGTGCAAAAGAAGATGATTGCTAGAGGGGCGTTTCATGAAACGCCCGTACAGTGATTGTCAAGCTTTCACAAGTTCCTCAGATTATTTCTCTAGAATGGTAGATGTAGTTCGATAAGTCTGAGAAAAGCTATCTGACCTAAATACATTATTTATTGAAGCTCAAGGGGAAGTTGATTATGCGATCGCCATTCGCAAGCTGCAATCAGCCGTTCCTGCGGAGGTATTTTAACTTTATTGTATCTAAGATAGTAGATATTAACTGGTAGCTAGTAATTTTAATGGCAGGAGCAAATCACGCCTTCGTTTTTGACATAACGCTCGTATTAGGTTCATCAGCGATTGGGGGATTCCTGGTTAATCGCTTACGGCAGCCAGTTTTGCTGGGTTATCTGGTGGCTGGTTTGATAATTGGTCCTTTTGGCTTGGGTCAGATTACTCAAATTGAAGAAATTAAATCCTTGGCTGAAATAGGCGTAGCTTTTTTACTATTTGCTTTGGGGGTAGAATTTTCTTTAGCTGAATTGAGACGAGTCAAAGACATTGCGATTAGGGGTAGCTTACTACAAATTGGCTTGACGATCGCCTTAGTTAGTTCGTTAACTACTGTATTGGGTTGGGTGCAAACTCCCGTACAAGGAATCTTTATGGGAGCGGTGCTGTCTCTTTCTTCCACAGCAGTAGTACTGAAAACACTAACAGAAAGAGGAGAAGTCAATACTATTCATGGTCAGGTAATGCTGGCGATTTTGATTGCTCAAGATTTGGCTTTAGGGTTGATGCTGGCGGTATTGCCAGCCTTAAACCAGCCCGATAATTTGTTTCCAGCGTTGGTTGCAGCAGTATTAAAAGCTGTACTATTTTTTACTGGTGCGATCGCTGCGGGCTACTGGGTTATTCCTCGCCTAATGACTACCGTTGCCAAAACTGAGAATAGCGAGTTATTTCTACTGACAGTAATTGCTCTATGTCTGGGTATAGCCTTAGTTACCGCTAGCTTGGGTTTATCAATTGAAATGGGTGCGTTTGTAGCAGGATTAACCATTGCTGAAATTGACTATGCCGATCAGGCATTAGCTAAGATGATTCCCCTACGAGATACCTTTGCTAGTTTATTTTTCGCATCTATCGGCATGTTAATCAATCCCGTTATTCTCTGGCAAAACTTGGGTGTAATTATTGGTTTGGTGGCATTGGTGATGATCGGTAAGGCAGGGATTATTTTGCCGATTATTTGGAAATTTGGTTATTCTTTCAAAACTGCTATCATCAGTAGCTTAGGTTTAAATCAAATTGGTGAATTCTCTTTTGTCTTAGCAGCGTTAGGGGAAAGATTGGGATTGATTAACCAAGAACAATACGATCTATTAATCGGGACAACGGCGATTACTCTGGTATTGACTCCAATTAGCATGAAACTTTCACCAGAGATAGCTCAAAGGTTAGCTGCTATACCTATAATTACTGAGTTATTAAAACAACGACAAAATAGAGGTGTATCTATTCCGCAAACTATCTGTAACCATGTTGTCGTAGCAGGTTATGGCAGAGTGGGACAAGTCTTAGTTCGGGTATTGCGCGATCGCCATTACACTGTCTTAGTCATTGAAAATAGCGAAGCTGCTGTTCGGAGTTTACGCCAGGAGAAAATTCCCTATATCTTTGGTGACGCAGATTCTGAATTAGTTTTGGAAAAGGCGCACTTAAATAAGGCTAAAGCGATCGCGATCGCCCTTCCCGATCCTTCCAGTACCCGTATTTTACTCAAGCTAGCAACCAAGATTAATCCTCATATCGATATAGTTGCTCGTTCTCACAGCGATAAAGAGATCGATTTGTTAACTCAACTTGGTGCAGCAGAGGTAGTACAGCCAGAATTTGAAGCAGCGTTAGAAATGGGAAGGCAGATTTTAAGTACCTTGGGAGAAGATGAACAAAAAACAGCTACCGTTATTCAAGAAATTCGTACAGATCGTTATCTTCGTGTCAGAGATTCTGGCTAACTTAGCCAATTATAGGTATAACTTAAATGCTGGTGCTGATTGTTTTTACTCACAGCGTAGTTTGAAAGTAGGTTATTTTTTGATTTCTTTTATGCCGCCAATCATATACAAAGACTGCTCTGGAACACCAGAAAACTCATCATTTAAAATGCGCTCGCAACCGTCCAAAGCAGCTTCTAACTTAACCATCTTTCCTGCCAATTCCGTAAACTGTTCGGTAGTAAAAAAGGGCTGGGTGAGAAATCTTTCTAATCTCCGGGCGCGAAAGACTGTGTTTCGTTCACTTTGTGCCAATTCTTCGAGTCCCAACATGGCGATAATGTCTTTTAGTTCTTCGTAGTTGGCTAGGGTTTGGCGCACTGCTTGAGCGATTTGATAATGGCGATCGCCATTACACAGGATAAAAATACTGAAGAGCTAATATAACAAAACCCCGATGATCATCGAGATTTTGTTATCAATGGAGCTGGATAGATTATTCTTAGATTACATCAACAGTTGTTAGCTATGACCTGTTTTGCAAACTCCCGAGAATACTCAACTGTATTATCAAGTAGATTCTTTTGAATTTTTGATGATTTTTGGGTTGCTTTCACGATCAATTCTCGAAACATTTCCCAGATCTGAGAATGATATTTTAGTCCGCAATTATGATTCATTTTCATTATGTAATGGTCTTCAATGACTAACGAATAAGTCAGCAATCGACCTTCGTCTGTAAGCTGCTGTACTGGTGAACATTGAATAAGTTCGTTATAGCGATCGACTAGCTTATTATATTTTTGGCAATTTGAGCCGTCAGCATCATTAGGATACTTGAGTAAGTATGGTCGCGGTAAGCTTTTATAAGCGGTTTTGTAGTCTCTTTTGAGCATATCCTGTGTTGATATTGTCCACATTTTATTTCTGTATCCTTTGTTACAAAATTCCCGATCTTAGTTTAACCATTGTTTGATATTTCTTGCTTGTTACACTGATGCGAAGTAATTAAGACTTGAGTTAAAGCGAATGCAAATTCATGTCATGTAATACATGAGTGAACTTTGAAATATTAAATGCATCTCATTTACACTTTTTTTGTACTTCATCAACACGACCAATCATATATAAAGACTGCTCTGAAACATCTGAAAACTCATCATTCAAAATGCGATCGCATCCATCTAAAGCATCTTCCAACTTGACCATCTTTCCTGCCAATTCCGTAAACTGTTCGGTAGTAAAAAACGGCTGGGTAAGAAATCTTTCTAATCTACGGGCGCGATAGACTATGTTGCGTTCGCTTTGGGCCAATTCTTCTAGTCCCAACATGGCGATAATGTCTTTTAGTTCTTCGTAGTTAGCCAGGGTTTGGCGTACTGCTTGAGCGATTTGATAATGGCGATCGCCCACAACTTGAGGCGTGAGCATTTTGGAATCAGACTGGAGGGGATCGATGGCGGGATATAGTCCTTCACTGACTCGTTTACGGGATAAGACAATAGAGGCTGAAAGGTGAGAAAAAGTATGTACCGCAGCAGGATCGGTCATGTCATCAGCAGGAACATAGACGGCTTGAATCGAGGTGATTGAACCCGATGCAGTGTTGCAAATTCGTTCTTCTAGTTCAGCTAATTCGAAGCTAAAGTCGGCTGATAGCCTACTCTAGAGGGTAACTGTCCCATTAATCCCGATACTTCCGAACCTGCTTGAATAAAGCGAAAGATATTATCGATGGTTAATAAAACATCTTTGTGGAGATCGTCACGGAAATATTCCGCCATAGTTAAAGCTGCGTGTCCCACCCGAAAACGTACCCCAGGGGATTCGTTCATCTGCCCAAATACCATTACAGTGTTGTTTAAAACCCCTGCCTCCTGCATTTCTCGGTATAGTTCTTCCCCTTCCCGCGATCGCTCACCAATCCCGCAGAAGATACTTACACCTTTGTAGCGACTGACAACATTGTTAATCAATTCCGTAATCAGAACCGTTTTGCCAACCCCCGCACCACCAAATAAGCCAGCCTTACCACCTTTTTCCAATGGTGCTAGAACATCGATCGCCTTAATCCCTGTCAAGAAAATATCGGTGGTGGTAGCGCGATCGCATAGGGGAATAGGATGGGCGTGGAGCGATCGCATTTTCTCGTTTAATAATGGCTGTTGACCGTCGATAGTTTCGCCGAACACATTAAACATCCTGCCCAACAAAGCTTCCCCTACAGGCACTTGCAGAGTATGACCCGTATCAATAACCGTCGAACCTCTGGCTAATCCTTGAGTGGGATTTAAAGCGATCGTTCTGACTATTTCAGAACTAAGATAGGTCATCACTTCTAAAGCTATTTGCTGAGTTTTACCAGCCTTTAACAAACTTCGCGATTCTGGTAAGCGATCGTCAAATAAAACATCGACTACGCTTCCCCGAATAGATAATATCCGACCTTGATTTACTGCCACATCGATCATTCAATAAAAGTTTATAAATTCAAACAAAATTCAGAAAAAAGCCAGTAGAGTTTGCCTATTTCTACTGGCTGTGACATGAACGACACATCTACATATCTACAAAGCGATAAATTCTAAGAATACTTATTAGGATCGTCACAAGGGTCGCCACTAAAAGGCTGAACTCCAGTTTTGGGATAATCGTCATCTGTAGCTTTAAAAAGTCTTGATACTCCATTCAACAAATATTGAGTTGTATCTTGTATCCATGTAAAAATCTTCATATCTATTACCTCTTAAATTAGTTATTCAGCTAAAAACTCTTGATTGAATTGTTGCCTTGTTGTGGGGTATTCCAACATTAACCCTTCTCCTCCCAATGGATAGTCTTCGTTCAAGGGTTGTCCTTCAATAGACAAGAACACTGGTGTTTGAGGATCGATACTAGTGGCGGTATAAAGCACTTGAGCCACCCGATAAATCATCGAACTACTGCCACCACCTTGAGTAAATTCCTGAGATAAATCTACGTGTACTCCATCTTCACCAATATGTAAGTCGAGCAGACGAGTTTGGCTCGGAATTGTGCTAGTGGGATCGAAAGCAGTTGATTGAGCCAGTAATTTTTCTAAAGCTTGAGCCAAAGCTAGTTGAGGAGAAGTTGCACCAGTGTAAACAGTTTTTGGTGTCAGTCGAATTCGATTACCAACTACTTCTAACTGATATATTTGAGGACTAAACTTAGCTGATGGTACTTCTTCTACAGCAGAGGATTTAATCACAGTTGGAATGATTATTCTACTCAATGTCAATAGAGCAGTAACTTGAGCCACCCCAATTAACAATAGAAAAAATCCGATTAATATTGGCGTTGGGTTTGGCGATCGTTCATGTACTTTCATAGTTTTGACCTCAATCTTCTGACTCGATAGCCTGCTCGCTTAAATTTTGGCTGGGCTAGCCATATTTACCTTGGGCATAGTTATAGTTAAGACTCTATCGATCAGTTCTGCCCTAACGTGGTTTACTTAGATTGCTTCTGGTAAAGGAACACAACAGTCACCCTCGACTCGACACTTCCTTCAAGTCGGTGAAACCGCGCCCACTGGAGCGTCTCGCAAGCTGTCCGTAGTGGAGTTCAGTCTGTTTGGTTTAATTCGATCGCTCGACTCCTTCATTGCCCTCTTCTCCTGATATTGTATATAAGCAATTTATTTAGAATTACTTTTTCTTCTCTGGTTTTAGAATAGCGATCGATCTTGAAGAATTTGTGAGGATTGTCTAATTATTTGCTTTGTACAATTATAATTACTGCCAAATATTTCTGGAGTATATATATTACAAAAGTTGGAAGATTGTTCGAGATTATTTGGTTGAACGGTACTGGGATCGACTTCTATAATCTTAATATTCATACGAAGAACATCTTGAGTATAGTAACTAACGCCACGATACGTAAGTTTGATTCTGGGCTGAGAAATATAAACTGTATTTAATTTTCTTTGATCGAGTAGGTTGTTAGTTATAGTATCTCGATCATCCCTATTATTGCCAATACTTGATACTTTAGCCGATCGCCTTCGTGAATGCGTTTTGCGCGATCGCCATTCTGCTTGATAGCAGCTTTCCAGGTATTGCACCGTATCTAGCTCGCGACAGGTTTCTAAATGATCAATTCTATATCTACGCCAAAAGCTAAATGGATTAATGAATCTGACGTAGGTATCAGCAGAAAATAGTTGCCTAAAGTACTGACTAAAGGGAAAGCTAAATTTGATTAGTCGTTTTTCTTCTGTATTCATCAGAAATCTCCAATACTCGTCTACATTTTGAGATTAAGTGAATAACTTGAAGAACTTGTGAGGTGAATACAGAAGCTATTCTCTTTTTCGGCAGAACAAATATCTAAATGAAAATATTCAAATTATAGTCGGCTTGATTTGTTCACTGCATTTAGTTCGGTAAACTCTACTTTCATAACGGTTGTCAGCTAAAAAAAGGCTTTGCTATATTAGTTTCAGAAAGCGAAAGCTAGTCACAGCATGGATTGTGAGCAAGCAAGGCTTTTGAATTTTTCAACTAATTAAAATTTATTCAACGGTTCTGTTGAGTTTCATTATTGACGTATTGACGGAGGAAATTTCGTTATGAAGATTGTGAGCTTTTCACCCCTAGGACAAGTAGATTCTTTACGTAATCAAATCGATCGCGTGTTTGCAGATCTTGAGGGCAATAATTATAATTCTTGGCAGCCCTCAGTAGAATTAATTGATGATAATGACAATCTGATTTTGCGTATGCCCCTAGCTGGCATTAGCAAAAAAGATCTTGATATTGAAGTTACTAAGAAGTCAGTGACAGTTTCTGGAGAACGTCATCGCCCAGAAAGCGAATCATCTCGTTACCTATATTCGGAATTGAACTATGGCAAGTTCCAAAGACAGATTGCTTTACCGATGCCCGTAGTTAACACCCAGGTTCAGGCTAACTATGAAGCAGGTATGCTCATTCTAATCTTGCCCAAAGCAGAAGAAGCCAAGCATCGAGTAGTTAAGATTAGTCTAGAAAATTCTTCTTCCGCAGCAGCTTCTCTACCAGAAAGCGAATCTGCAACCGATAAAGTTGAAGTTGAATTGGCTTCAGCTTAAATCTTAAATATTTTAGGGGAAGTAGCTATTCTACTGCTGCTTTCCCAAACACTAACAAATTATCTTTAAATTCCTCTCCCGATTAGTTAGGAGGATTTTTTTATGGCGACTTTAACTTTACAAACATCTACAGTTAAGCCTCTAGGCGATCCGAAGCGGAGTTAATCCTTTAGGGCTTATGCGAAGCGGTATCCTTTAGGAAATTTTTCTTAAAGTCCAAGCAGCAGAAAAAAGACTGCTGGGGGTATCTTATACTAAATCCTATTCGTATAGGTTACTTAAATAAACTAAGTAATAAGTAACGAGTAATGAGTAACGAGTAACAGGTGAATATACGATTTTCCCAGTCTCCCTAAATAAATACACTATATCAATCGGATTTAGTATTATTACCCGATTCGGCAAAAGAGAAACCGCAAATTGGTGAAGTCGTCGAATAACTAAAGCGGGGGTATCGATAAAGCAGCCAACTACATACTAGAAAAAATTCAGGGATCGCTCTCGTCCCGTTAATGATTCTAAAGCGATCGCTTTTCCCCAGCAAATTATATTGCCACTAGAAAAATCCCTACTTGTAGAGGTCATAAAACCGAACCTTGTTTTTAGAGAAAGTTTCTATACTTAATAGTGTGAGTTAAGCACATAACAGATAGCTCACAGGTAAACTCAACTTTTATTAGTAAAAAACCCATCAACCAAGTTTTGGAGGTATTAACCATGTCTTTAATTCGTTGGAAACCTTTTACCGAAATTGACAGCTTGCAAAGAGAAATGAACAGCTTGTTCGATAGTATCGTGCCATCAAACAATGAGATCGTGAGTTCGAGTTTTGTACCTGCTGCGGAAATGTCGGAAACTCCTGAAGCAGTTCATCTCAAACTAGAAGTTCCTGGTTTGGATGCCAAGGATATTGACATTCAGGTAGCTGCTGAATCTATTGCGATCGCAGGAGAACGCAAGACAGAAACTAAAACTGAGGACAATGGTATGACTAGAAGCGAGTTCCGTTATGGTAGCTTCCGTCGTGTCATTCCTTTACCTGCCAGAGTAAAAAATACCGAAGTTAATGCAGAATACAAAGACGGTATTTTGAATCTAACTTTACCTAAAGCAGAAGAGGAAAAAAACAAAGTTGTTAAAGTTAATCTTGGCTAATTTTTTCAAGAGCAAACATTAAACAACGTATATCGAGGCGGAACAGATGGGTTTCTATAATCATTTTGAACGGTGAGTAGAAACCCTGATTTCTTTCCTTTGCTCGTCCAAATTTTAATTAGGATTTGCTACTTGCTACTTAACAAGGAGGTGAATGCTGAAGTGCCAGCGACAGATTTTAAAGATTACTATAAAATTCTAGGAGTTAGCAAAAGCGCATCTCCAGAAGAAATTAAAAAAGCATACCGCAAACTAGCCAGAAAATATCATCCCGATCTCAACCAGGGGGATAAATCAGCCGAACAGCGTTTTAAAGAAGTTAACGAAGCTCAAGAAGTACTGTCTGACCCCGAAAAACGGACTAAATACGACCAATACGGTCAATATTGGCAAGAGGCTGCTACGGGGACACCCTATAGTTCTGGTGGGGGGGCAGATTTTAGTCAGTATGCAGGTTTTGAGGATTTTATAAATGAACTGCTAGGACGCTTTGGTGGTGCAGCTAGAAATACTCTGGCGGTCAAAGAAGCTATAACTATAGTGTTGGCAATCCTGCTGGATTTGGCGGTTTTGTCGACCCTTTTGGGGGTAGTGGATTTGGCAAGATGCCCGTTGCGGATGCAGAAGCAGCGATTACCCTGAGTTTTTCCGAGGCATTTCACGGCACTTTAAAGCATTTACAGTTGGGTAATGAAACGATAAAAGTTCGCATTCCCGCAGGGGCAAAACCTGGTAGTCGGATTCGGCTTAAGGGTAAGGGGCAGATCGATCCTTATAGTCGGCAAAGGGGAGATTTGTACTTAAATATAAGTTTGCAACCTCACAAGATATTCAAGTTTAAAGGAGATAATATTACTTGCGAAGTTCCTATTACCCCTGATGAGGCAGTTTTGGGGACGGAAATTAAAGTCCCGACTCCCGATGGTAGTGTATCAATGAAGATTCCTCCTGGAGTAGATTCGGGGCAATCTCTACGTTTGCAGAACAAAGGCTGGAAAGCTCCTAATGGCAAGCGAAGCGATCAGATCGTCAAGCTGAAAATCGTTACCCCGAAAAAGCTAACTAAGAAGGAAAGGGATTACTATGACAAACTACGTCAAGCCAGTAGTTTCAATCCCCGCCGCAATTTAGAAAATGTGAGTTTATAGGATGCGATCGATTGACAATTGACAACTGCGAGGCAAAATTACGGCAAAAGTGACGAAGTTAATCGGTTAGAACAAGCTTGGGGATTGCCTCGAAAGTAGCAAGTAGCAAGTGAGTATAGTTATAACTAAATAATTATTCTGGCAAATTTAACCTCAAAAAAATCTATCTCAATTTGGAGTATTAACCATGTCTGACAATAAAGAAAACAACATAGTTCATGTAAGCACAGAAACAAACGACCTAGTGGAAAAAGAAATGGTCGGACAGGACGAACAGATTAAGGCAGAAACCAAGGCTTTGGTAGAAGCGATTAAGAAGCGATCGCAAGCCGAAATTGAAAACGCCCAAACTCTAACTCAAGATGCTTATCTAAATGCTGTTCGTAGTGCCAGGAAAGCACTAGAGTCAAATCAACTGCTCGACCCCAAGAGAATCGAGCATTCGGTCACTATGATTCAAAGAGATGTCGAGTCAAATTGGCAAAAAACCGTGGATGAAATGACTGCTTTAGGCGATCGCCTTCAAGAAGCAGCTCAAGCAGCATGGAATATTTTAATGGGACAAGATAATTCTGGAACAAAATAAATTTAATTACTAACATCTTTGTCACTAAAGGAGAGTAAATATTGTGACTACGCAAACTATTAATCAGCCATTGCGTCAAGCTGGTATTTATGCTGTAGTAATAGCTGCTAGCGTCGCTTTAACATTGGGTTCACTGCGGGTATTCCCTCAATTGCTAACGCCTGATTTGATACCTGAGAATAATACTGTGGTGGAAGTAACCCCCACAAAAGCCCTTGCTTTACCCAATAATCAGCCGCCTAATTTTGTGGCTGCTGCGGTTAACCGTGTCGGCGATGCGGTGGTGCGAATTGATACCGAGCGTACCGTTGCTACTAATAATCGTCAAAGTCCGTTTTTTGACGATCCCTTTCTGCGCGACTTTTTTGGCAAGGATGTCTTCCCCCAGATGCCCCAAGAATATCGGCAACAGGGTCAGGGTTCTGGATTTATCATTGATAGTCAAGGAATTATTCTTACTAATGCTCACGTAGTTAAAGATGCTGATAATGTCACCGTCAAGCTGCGGGATGGTCGCACTTTTACAGGAGAAGTTAAAGGAGTTGACGAGCCTTCCGATCTGGCGGTAGTCAAAATCAAAGGTAAAGATTTACCCGTTGCCCCTTTGGGAGATTCTAGTCAAATACAGGTAGGAGAATGGGCGATCGCTGTCGGTAATCCTTTGGGTTTGGATAACACCGTAACTTTGGGCATTATCAGTACTCTCAATCGTTCTAGCGCGCAAGCTGGCATTCCCGATATGCGTCTGGACTTTATTCAAACCGACACTGCTATCAATCCTGGTAATTCTGGAGGACCTTTGTTAAACGATCGCGGAGAAGTAATTGGCATCAATACAGCTATTCGCGCTGGTGCGGAAGGAATCGGCTTTGCTATTCCTATTGATAAAGCTAAAGCCATCAAAGATCGTTTAGCCCGTGGCGAAGCTATTCCCCATCCTTATATTGGCGTACAGATGTTGACTCTCACTCCCGAAGTAGCTCAACAGTTTAATGAAGATCCTAATTCCCTAATGCTTGTTCCCGAAATTACAGGAGTATTAGTAGCAAAAGTAGTTCCTGATAGTCCAGCAGCCAAGGGTGGTGTACGTCGTGGAGATGTCATTATCTCAGTGGGAGGAAAGGATATTAAAACTGCTGAAGAGTTGCAACAGGCTGTCGAACAAAGTCAAATCGGCAAATCATTAAACATCTCAGTACAGCGAGGTCAAGAACAAAAACAGCTTTCAGTAAATCCTCAAGAGTTACAGAGGACAAGTAAATAATCACAATAGGGAGATCGCCATAAAGATCTTAAATTATTTGGATTGATTATATTAAGAGTAGCTTTATAGTCATTTCAATTAATTTCCTCACGATCAACTGATTTTTAAGTCAGAAGTCAGAAGTCGCGGACTGGAGTCCGCCGCCAGCGAAGCTGTCGGAACGCGAAGCGCGTTCGTCAGAAGGTTCATAGAGATTTATTACCGCCCTTAAATTCATCTGGTTTCCGTTTGGAATGACTATAATCTTTAATACGCAGTGCGATCGCCAAAATTGAAAGTCAGACACTTAACGAACAAAAACATAATATTCTCAATCAAACCCCAGAGTCCTTGCAAGAAAAACTTAGGAGATATGGCATCACAATTCATCCAATATCTAGAGACGATTGCCAAAATTGCTGCTCAAGGGAAACATACTTTCGTTTTAAGCAATTCTGATTTTATTTCTGCTAACAATAGTAATCAAAACATTACCAAATCGAAATATTAGTAAAGCGATCGCCTTTAAGCATCCAAGCCTCTAAATCAAGATTTCCGCAGCTAATTTGGCGATCGCCCAATCTTCTTGAGTCTGAATTACCAATACTTTTACGCTAGAATCAGCAGCAGCAATATTTATATCGACAGGATTACTATTATTTTGATCTCGATCCAACTTCAAACCCAAGTAGCTCAATCCCGCACAGGTTTGTTCGCGAACTATAGCCGAATTTTCGCCTACTCCCGCAGTAAAGACTAAAACGTCTAATCCATTTAGACTGGCAACCATTGCACCGATCGCTCTTTTTAAACGATGAATATAAATATCCAAGGCTAAGGATGCTCGTTCATTTCCTTCGGCGATCGCTTCGCAAATAGCTCTCATATCCCCTGAAATACCAGAGACTCCCAAAAGTCCAGACTCTTGATTTAATATTTGACTTACACGATCTACATCTAAGCTATATTCTTGCATCAGGTAAACAGGAATCTGGGGGTCAATCGAACCGCAGCGAGTACCCATCATCAAACCTTCCAAGGGAGAAAAACCCATGGTGGTATCAATACAGACACCATTTTTAATCGCAGCCAAAGAGCAGCCGTTTCCTAAGTGACAGGTAACTATTTTTAGAGATTTTAACGGTTGCTGTAAAATTTCGGCTGTAAGATTGGCGCAGTACTCATGAGAAATACCGTGAAAGCCATAACGCTGAATGCCTTTTTCGTACCATTCGTAGGGCAAAGGATAAACCTGTGCTGCTTCAGGGATTGTCCTATGAAACGCTGTATCAAATACCGCTACTTGAGGCACGTCTGGTAAGATCTCTTCGATAACGTTAATGCCTTCTAGGTGAGCAGGATTATGATTGGGAGCAAGGGGGATTAGATTGGAATCGCTTTTTTAACGCTCTCATCAATTAGAGTAGCCTGACTATATTTTGCCCCACCATGCACTACTCGATGACCAACTAGGTCGATTTCCTCAAGACTCTCTATAACTTTAGTTTCTCCTGCGATTAAAGTATCTAATAAAGTTTTTAGCCCAGTATCTTTTGTCTCAACTTCGATTGTTTGTTTGATACCGTTACTTTTAACTGTTAATAATCCTCCTGCTTCTGTTACTGTCCAATCTAGATGTGCCTCCCATGAAGGTTGCAGAGGAACTTGAGGAATGGATTCCCCTAAGTTATAAAGACAGCTTTTTTGACTGCTCGATCCAGCATTGAGAACTAAAACAATCATAATTACTCAGAAATCCTAATAATTAGCTCTAATATTTTGCGCTGCCTTTTGAACCGTATCTTGAATACGTCTAGCTCTTGTTTCAGATTTCTTAGCGTTTTCGATCCATTCCAAAATTCCTCTTTTAACAGATCGGGGGAAAGCTTCCCAGTTTTGGAACGCAACTTGATACTTAGCAAAAGCTAGTTTCAAATCATCTGGTAGAATCAAGGCTTCTACATCATCCAAAAAAGTCCAAGATCCATCTTGCTTTGCTTGCTCTATCTTTTGTAACCCAGCTTCATGTAATAAACCGAGTTGTTGTAGCTGTGTAATATGCTCTTTATTCTTTCTTGACCAATTGCTACCTCTTTTTCTGGGAGAAATATAAAGCATAGTTCTAGTCTCATCTAGCTTACGAGGCAAACTGTCTATCCAACCAAAACATAAACATTCTTCGACAATATCATTGTAAGGAAGGTAGTATTTGCTCGGTTTTTTGTCAATAACTAACCAAACCCCTCGATCTTGCCCATGATTAGCAAACAACCACGATCTCAAGTCATTGCGGGTTTTGATGTCAACTTTGGCAGCAGTTTCAAGAGATTTCACTGTTAGTAAATATGATTGAGTATGGGAAATAAGTAGAGATATTTAAAATTGCCACTTCCAATTAATTACTTCAGGCTTGTCCATCCCCTGTTCATGAGCGTATGCCAGATTATCGATAATCTCATTTCTCATGCGCTCCCTAACATAGACGGCTTTTGAACCAAGTTTTTCAACGCGATCGATTACATCGATGACTAAGTTAAAGCGATCGATTTGATTTAGGATTGCCAACTCTAAAGGCGTATTAATATTACCCTGCTCTTTATAGCCTCGAACGTGAATCCGTTCTTGTTTAGTGCGACGGTAGGCTAGTTTATGAATCAACCAAGGATAGCCGTGAAAGTTGAAGATAACTGGTTTATCGGGAGTAAAAAGAATATCAAATTCTTTATTCGACAAACCGTGGGGATGTTCTCTTTCTGACTGTAAGCGATAGAGATCGACTACGTTAATAAACCTAATTTTGAGTTCGGGAAATTCTTCCCGCAGTATGGCAGTAGCAGCTAAAGACTCCATTGTCGGAATATCGCCACAGCAAGCCATAATTACATCAGGCTCATCGGCAGCTTTACCACAATCGTCATTACTCGCCCATTCCCAGATTCCGATACCTTTGGTACAGTGTTTAATTGCTTCATCCATCGTCAGATATTGCAGGTGATTTTGCTTGTCAGCAATAATGACGTTGATATAGTCTTTACTCCGCAAGCAGTGATCGGCAACAGATAGTAAACAGTTAGCATCGGGAGGGAAATAAATCCGTGTCACGTCAGCACTTTTGTTAGTAACTAAATCGACAAAGCCTGGATCTTGGTGGGAAAATCCATTATGATCCTGTCGCCAGACTAAAGAAGATAGCATTAGATTGAGAGAAGATACAGGGGCGCGCCAGGGAACGTGTTTTTTGCAGATATCTAACCATTTAGCGTGTTGGTTAAACATCGAATCGATGACGTGAATAAAGGCTTCATAACTGTGGATAAAGCCATGTCTGCCTGTAAGTAAATAAGTCTCTAACCAACCTTCTAAGGTATGCTCGCTCAACATTTCCATCACTCTACCATCGGGAGAAAGCTGACCACCATCTTCATCTTCGGGGAGATAATCTGCCATCCAGGTTTTCTTAGTAACTTCGTAAATATCCTGCAAGCGGTTGGAAGCGGTTTCGTCGGGACCAAAGACGCGGAAGTTAGTCATGTTGTGCTTCATAACATCTCGCAAGAATTTACCCAATATTCTGGTGTTTTCGACTTCTACTGTTCCTGGTGTATTCATTTCTACAGCGTATTCAGTGAAGTTAGGTAGCTTAAGATCTTTGCGTAATAAACCACCATTGGCGACGGGGTTAGCACTCATACGCTTAATACCCACAGGAGCTAATTCTTTGAGTTCGGGAATGAGAGTACCATTCTCATCAAATAGTTCTTCTGGCTTGTAACCTTTCATCCACTGTTCCAGAAGTTTTACGTGTTCGGGGTTAGAGTGCATTCCTCCCATCGGCACTTGATGCGATCGCCAGGAACCTTCAACCTTATGTCCGTCTACTTCTTGTGGTCCTGTCCAACCCTTCGGAGTCCGCAGAATAATCATTGGCCAGCGGGGACGAAAGGCTTTATTTTTGCTGCGAGCTTCTTGTTGATATTCCCGTATTTTAACTACGCACTCTTCCATCACTCCTGCCATCTTCTGGTGCATGGATTCGGGATCAGAGCCTTCTACCACATAAGGAGTATAGCCATAGCCAATAAATAAACTTTCTAATTCTTCTGGGCTAATACGAGCCAGAATTGTCGGGTTAGCAATCTTATAGCCATTGAGGTTAAGAATCGGCAGTACTGCCCCATCGCGGATGGGATTAAGAAATTTATTAGAATGCCAAGCGGTAGCTAATGGACCTGTTTCGGCTTCACCGTCTCCTACTACACAGGCAGCAATTAGATCGGGATTATCATAAACTGCACCGAAAGCATGGGAAACACTATAGCCTAATTCGCCCCCTTCATGGATCGAACCTGGAGTTTCGGGGGTGCAATGGCTGCCGATATAGCCAGGAAAAGAGAATTGTTTGAAAAACTTCTGCATTCCCGATTCGTCTTCGCTTTTATCGGGATAAACTTCAGAATATGTTCCTTCGAGATATACGGGTCCTAATACCCCTGGTGCGCCGTGTCCTGGTCCAGCGATAAAGATGGAATTAAGGTCGTACTTTTTGATTAAGCGATTGAGATGAATATAGGTAAAGCTCAGGGCTGGAGACGATCCCCAATGTCCTAATAAGCGTTGTTTGATGTGTTCCCTTTGTAAGGGTTCTTTGAGTAAGGGATTATCTCGCAGATAAATCATCCCTACTGCGAGATAGTTACAGGCACGCCAATAGGCATCTATTTTTCGTACTTCTTCGGTAGTTAAGGCTGTTGTTACGGAACTTTGAGAGGGAGTAGATACCATAATATTTGTGTTAAAAAAATGAGAACTCATTTGCTCGATCGCATTATGGCGATCGCATATTTAAAAATCAAGCTGACTAAAAACTTCTTGCAGGACTTGAGCAGAATAACGAAGCTGCTTTTCTTCTCTAGGACTTAAATCTAGATTAACGGTTTTGAGTATACCTTTTTCGCTAACTACCCTTGGTAAACCCAGACACACATTGTCAATACCATATAGTCCATCAACCAAACCGCTAACGGTTAAAACTCGTTCCTGGCTGCGGAGGATTGCTTTAACAATGTCGGTTACTACTAAACCAATTGCATAGGAAGTATAGTCTTTACGCTGAATAATTTCGTAAGCAGCGTTTTTAACCCGCTCGAATATAGCCGTTAACTCTTGGCGATCGCTAGAACTAAGATCCTCCCAGTCTTGGGAGAGCAGTTTACGACCAGCTACATTAGCCGTACTCCAGACGGGAACTTCACTATCTCCATGTTCGCCGATGATATAGGCATGAACACTACGGGCATCAATATTTAATTTATTAGCAAGTAAAGAGCGAAGTCTTGAGGTATCTAGTACTGTTCCCGAACCAATTACCCTCGAACTGGGAAATCCAGAAATCTTCAGCGCAGCATAGGTCATGATGTCTACAGGATTAGTGACAATCAACAAAATAGCGTTGGGACAGTGTTTGACTACATCAGCCAGAATGTTTTGATAGATAGCAACGTTGCGCTCTAATAAATTGAGGCGAGTTTCCCCTGGTTTTTGCGCTGCACCTGCGGTAATGATTACGATGTCGGCATCTTTTCCTGTATCGGCTACCGTTCCAGCTACCAGATCTGTAGGATCGATTAAAGACATTCCATGAAGCAGATCCATGACCTCACCCTCAACCTTGTTCAAATCGAGATCTTGTAGAACCAATTCATCAAAACAGTTTTGGATTAGCAGGGAATAAGCACAGGCTAATCCTACCTGTCCTAAACCAATAATCACTCCTTTACGGGGACGCAGAATGTTTGCTTCTTTGGCTTGGGGATTGGAAGTGAAAATTTTGTCAAACATAAGTATCGATCTAGATTAGCTATAAATTGGCTGAAGGAGATATTTATTCTTTGATTGGTCAAGCAAGTAAGTTAGTAGTGACTCGATTCCCTGTCCTATTTTGGCAGAAACTTCAAAAATCTGAGCTTGAGGGACAATCTTCTGAATATTGGCGATCGCTTTTTCTCGATCAAATTCTACTGCTTTAGCTAAATCAATTTTATTAATGATTACAATCTGGGCAGATTTAAACATAGTCGGATATTTTAGAGGTTTATCTTCGCCTTCTGTCACCGAAAGCAACACTATCCTCAAGTCCTCTCCTAAATCGTAAGCAGCGGGACAAACCAAGTTACCCACGTTTTCAATAATCAATAAATTAAGATAATCTAGGTCTAACTTGTGAGCAGCTTGAGCCACCATTTCAGCTTCCAAATGACAGGCATTGCCTGTAATAATTTGAACTGATGGAATTCCCCGATGCTGTAATCGCTGGGCATCATTATCGGTAGCCAAATCCCCTACAATTACTCCCATGTTGAGCAAATTGCCGTCTTTGTCCTGTGTTTGCTCAATCTGTAATCTTTCGATTAACGCCGTCTTACCCGAACCAGGAGATGAGAGTAAATTGATAACCAGCAGTCCTTTTGAATTAAAGAGATCGTGATTCTGTTTTGCCAGGCGATCGTTTTTACTGAGAATCCCGCGATTAATTTCGATTTTGTGGGGATTAGTCTCGATAGCAACATTTTGAACAACTACGTCACAGCCACAGTCTATACACATTTAAACTTTTCTCCTTTAATTATCAGCTATTTACTACAATCGAAGCCAATTGCAATTCTTTTCCTTGCAAAATATCTGTACTAATTTTCTGACATTGAGGACACTCATAAATATAGGTATCTGACTGGAAGTTGCGATCGCAATTTGGACAGTAGCAAATAACTGGAATAGCGTTAATCTCTAACTGGGCATTCTCTGCCATTGTTCCTTGAATTAGAACATCAAAAGCAAACTCCAAAGCTTCGGGGATCGCTCCCGATAACTCGCCGACGTTCATAGTCAAGAGAGCGATTTTCTTGGCTCCATTTTGCAGTGCTTGAGCGATCGCAATATCTAAGGTATTTTGCATCATGCTTACTTCGTGCATATCTTTTTAGACAGTGAATTTGCGGGCAATAAATTCTCGATTTGGGCTAATGCTCGGTCGATACCTTGTTTGGCAAGAGGAGAAAGGCGATCGCCTAATTGAAAATCCACTCCAGGCACTATCAACCACCAAGCTTGAGGATAATTTCCGAAAAGAGCCTGAGTTAGACTAAGTAAGGCTCTAGGATCGCTATAGTGACTTTTAAAATTAATTGAAGCTGATGGTTTTAAGGGATGTAATTTCACATTATTGCTGTTAGTATCCTGGCAAGCATCAACGAAAATAACCAAATCTACCTGAGCCAATTCCGCAGCTAGTTCTGGAGTAAGCTGATGTCGAGCCAGCGATCGCACTCCTGGAAAATGCCAGTCATTGACAGCCTCGGCAACGCGCACGCCAATGCCATCATCACTGCGTAAAGTATTTCCGTAACCAATAACCAAACTTTTAACCAACTCCATAGCTCAAACAAAAAACGGGTCAACCATATGCCCTAAAGGACTAACTACTAACTATTAACTCATAACCCACTCCAATGCTTTATCCTTTTCATCTAGAGTAAAGTGTTTAACTTCGATACTAGAAAACAGCGTATTGCTCACTGCTGCTAAAGCTTCTAGCCACTTGCGATCACTTACGATGGCTTCTTTATCAAAATCTTTGAGGTGCTGTAGGCTAAACCTCAAATCTTTAACAAAAGCATTTAAAGACATTCCCGACCAACTGTTGACTTCGGCATATATTCTGAGTCGTTCCCCCTGCTTCAGTTTTGACTCAATTAATTCAGTTATGCGATCTATATCTTCTGCGTTAATCGAGCCATCAATATTTAAACCAATGATATTGTCGGGTTTATGAGTAATAAGTTGAACAGTCATTATTTAATCTCCTATCAAATTCAAACTAGACTAGGCATAAACTGTATGCTCAGTAGCTTCAGGTAAAGCTGATTCTTCTAAAATTGGAGTTTTAACTAGCAATACCGAGCAGGGAGCATGATGAACCACATAGTTACTAACGCTACCCAACAACATTTCTGGCAAACCCGAAAGTCCTCGTCTGCCAATTGCTATTACGTCTGCATGACAAGATTGAGCAAATTCACAAATAGTCGAACTGGGATGACCTGTTATTTGGCTAACTTCGGTTGAGACTCCTGCTGCGATCGCCTTTTTGCTAAAAGAACGTAGCAACTCTATACCCTGTTGTTTAAAATCTGCCCACTCGCGATCGAATTCTTCATTTGCCTGACGCATAATGCGAGGATCGACATGAATACAGCGATCTTTATGCTGCACCAGATAAGGAGACAGAAAAGGACTATTTTCTTCTTCAACTGATACAACGTGCAATAAGATTAGGTTTGCTCGATCTGCTTTAGCTAATGACAAAGCTTTCTCAAATACTTGTTTGCTGCCTGGTTCGTGGTCAACTGCCACTAAAATTTTTTGAAACATTTTACGTAACCTCTACTAGTTGTTGATCGAGAAGCAAACTAGATATCAACATCATTATTTACCATTCAATTCTGATTGAAGACTTCTTGTCTGCTATGGGCTTCCTCTACTTCTTCGTCAAGTGGATTGATTGAATAAGAGACAGAATCTTTATCAGTACGAACGATTAAAATCGAACAAGGGGCATGATGAGTTACATAGTTACTCACGCTACCAAGAAACATTTCTTTCAAACCTTTGAGTCCTCGACTACCTACTAAGACCAAATCCGCTGACCAAGCCCTAGCCAATTCGCAAATTTCCCAACCTGGAACGCCAGAAAGTTGAGCATATTCTGCATCGACACCTGCGGCGAGCGCTTTTTGAGTCAGGTTACGTAACAACTCCGCTTCTTGCTCTTCGTATTGGTCAAACTGTTCTCTAAACATACTGTCGTCATCCCCCTTCAGAATTGAATAGTATGCGTAGGTAGGCAACATGGGATAATCTGGATCTTTTTCTGACAGTATGTGTAGCAACATCAGGGTTGCTCCAGTCCCTTGAGCCAAAGATACTGCCGTATCGAAAACAGCCTGGCTTTCTTGGGAACTGTCTATTGTTGCTAATATTTTGTCGATCATTTACGATACCTCTTTGTCGAGTTAATGGTTAGTGGTGAGATAGTTCTCCGCTTTTTCCGAAGATGTTGATTCAGATTCAGTATCGATGGGAGTACGGATGATGAGAACCGAACAGGGTGCATGGTGAGTGACATAGTTACTGACACTGCCAAGAAACATTTCTTTTAAGCCTTTGAGTCCGCGACTACCAATTAAGATCGTGTCGGCTGACCAAGTACCTGCTAATTCACAGACTGCTCTTCCAGGATTTCCAGTCAATTGGATAAATTCGCTGTTAATACCTGCTGCTTGAGCCTCTTTATTTCTTGCCTGCAAAAATTTGACTCCTTTTTGTTTGTAGTCTTCGTATCTTTTTCGATATAGGTTGTAATCGTAATCATCCAAAACTGGATAATAAGTATAGCTAGGGATTACAGGAAAACCAGGTTCGTCTTCAGCTAAAACGTACACGATCATCAGATCTGCACCAGTTGTTTTAGCTAAAGATACTGCCGAATCAAAGACAAATTGACTTGTTTCAGAATAATCGACTGCTACTAATATTTTACTAATCATATTAAATACCTCTTTTAGGAAGGTTAATACGTTAAAGCTAGGACTTACTACTAGTAAGTTTTTGTTGCTCATCTTTTTTTTCTGACTCGGAAGATTTTTTATCTGATTCAGAATCAAGAGGGTTGCGAACAATCAAAACTGAACAGGGTGCATGATGGGTTACATAATTACTCACGCTGCCGAGAAACATTTCTTTTAGTCCCTTTAATCCTCGACTACCAACTAAAATTATGTCAGCAGACCAATCATCTGCGAATTCGCAGATAGTATGTCCTGGATTTCCAGTTAATTGACTGTATTCAGTATCTACTCCTGCTGCGATCGCTTTTTTAGTTAGATCTTGGAGAAAATCAAGTTCCCATTGTCTATATTTCTCTAGCTGTTTTTGATGTGTTTTGTATTCGCGATCGTCCACCATTGGATAATAAGTATATGTGAGTAATTCTGGATAGTTCGCTTCAGTTTCGGAGATGATATGAAGCAGCATCAATTTTGCACTGTTGGTTTGAGCCAAAGATACAGCGGTATTAAAAATAGATTGATTATTTTCAAAGCGGTCTACGGCTACCAAGATTTTGTTAATCATGATGAATACCTCTTGGAGAAGTTAATGGTTAGTGGTGAGATAGTTGCTGGTCATTTACTCTTGCTTCAGAAGATACTCTATCTGTTCTAGAATCAACTGGTTGGCGAACTATCAGAACTGAACAGGGTGCATGATGGGTAACGTAATTGCTAACGCTGCCGAGGAACATTTCTTTGAGTCCTTTGAGTCCGCGACTGCCGACTAAGATCAAATCTGCCGACCAGTTGTTTGCCAGTTCACAAATCATTCGTCCTGGATTGCCAGCCAGTTGAGTAAACTCAGTTGAAACTCCTGCTGCGGTTGCTTCTTCAGTTAGATTTTTCAAAAACTCAATGCCATGTTGTTGGTACTTAGCATATTCTTTTTGATATGTTTCATAATTCATTCCTTCTACTATGGGATAGTAGGTATAGGTTGGCACGATGGGATGTTCTGGTTCTTTTTGGGAAAGAATATGCAGCAACATTAAGTCTGCACCTGTGGTTTTGGCTAGAGATACTGCGGTATCAAAGACAATTTTGTTGTTCTGGGAACGATCTACGGCAATGAGAATTTTGTTAATCATGATTGGCTAGGGGCGAACGATCGTTCGCCCGTAAAGTAGTTGGTTTAATTGAGATTTGCTTCAACTTCGGCGATATGAAGTCTGGTTTTTAAGACTGTATCGGGGTTGAGGCTAATGGAGTCAATGCCCTGTTTGACCAGAAATTCAGCGAATTCTGGATAATCGCTTGGTGCTTGACCGCAGATACCAATTTTGCGTTCTTTTAGTTTGGCGATGGAAATTGCCATGGTTAGCATCGCTTCGACTGCGGGGTTGCGTTCATCAAACAGATGTGCCACTAAGCTAGAATCGCGATCGAGTCCTAGAGTAAGCTGGGTTAGGTCATTTGAACCGATCGAAAAACCATCAAACACTTCACTAAATTCAGCAGCTAGCATGACATTACTAGGCAGTTCGCACATGACATATACCTGCAAACCGTTTTCACCTTTTACTAATCCGTGTTTTGCCATTTCTGCTAGAACTTTGCGTCCTTCATCGGGGGTACGACAGAAAGGAATCATGGGAATTACGTTAGTTAGCCCCATGTCATCACGGACTCGTTTAAATGCCTGACATTCTAGGGCAAAGGCTTCACAATACTTTGGATCGTAATAACGGCTTGCACCGCGCCAGCCCAGCATCGGGTTTTCTTCTTTCGGTTCAAACTGTTTACCGCCGAGCAGATTAGCGTATTCGTTACTTTTAAAGTCCGACATCCTGACAATTACAGGCTTGGGATAAAATGCTGCTGCAATGGTTGCTATACCCCTTGATAGCTTATCCACAAAGAAATCTGGCTTGCTAGGATAGTGAATTGTCAGGCGGGCGATGTCTCCGACTAGCTTCGCGATCGCCATTTTTTCTTGACCATCTTTCAATTCATCAAACTTGAGCAGTGCCAAAGGATGAACTTTGATGTGATTGGCAATAATAAACTCTAGCCTTGCCAAACCCACTCCGTCACAGGGCAATGCCGATAAGCCAAATGCCGATTCAGGATCGCCCACGTTCATCAGAATTTTGGTTTTGGTTTCAGGTAAGTTATCTAGCTGAATAGATTCAACGGTAAAGGGAATTAAACCTGCATAGACTTTCCCCTGTTCCCCTTCAGCGCAAGATACGGTAACATCTTCTCCTGTAGTAATATTATTGGTCGCATCACCACACCCGACTATGGCAGGGATACCCATTTCACGAGCGATAATAGCTGCGTGGCAGGTTCTACCACCCTGATTCGTGACGATCGCGCTAGCCTGTTTCATGATCGGTTCCCAGTCGGGATCGGTCTTATTCGTAACCAGAACTTCCCCTGGTTGAAACTTTTCTATATCAGTTACTTCCAGAATTACCCTGGCAACTCCCTCACCTATCTTTTCACCGACAGATCTACCTGTTGCTAGTAGGGGTGAATGGTCATTCGCCCCTACATCCAATTTATATGTCTGCAATACATTTTTGGTTTTCTGAGATTGAACGGTTTCAGGACGGGCTTGAACGATATACAATTCATGGGTCAAACCGTCTTTTGCCCATTCAATGTCCATTGGGGTGTAAGTATTACGCACCTGGGAATAATGATCTTCAATCTGGCAAGTCCAGTTTGCTAGCTGTAAGATTTCATCATCGTTGATGGCATACTCTACTCTTTCTAGATGAGAGGTAGGTACGTTTTTAGTTAATTTACTGCCGCCAACGTCATACACCATCTTGATTTCTTTGCTACCAAGGCGTTTATCGAGAATAGGACGATAGCCATCTTTTAGCGTCGGTTTAAAAACGATATATTCATCGGGATTGACCGCCCCCTGAACCACGTTTTCTCCCAAACCATATGCCGCAGTAATTAATGCCGCGTCTTTAAAGCCTGTTTCAGTATCGATGGAGAACATAACTCCAGAGGTAGCAAGATCCGATCGCACCATTTTTTGTACCCCTACAGAAAGAGCAACACTAAAATGGTCGAAACCGTTGATTGTACGATAAGAAATCGCTCGATCTGTAAATAGAGAGGCAAAGCACTTATGACAGGCTTCTAATACACACTGGACATCGTGGACGTTGAGATAGGTTTCCTGTTGTCCAGCAAAACTAGCATCGGGCAAGTCTTCTGCGGTGGCAGAAGAACGAACTGCTACATCGACGTTATAGGTATATTTTTTGCAGACTTCTTTTTCCGATCCTTCAAACTGTTCGCAATAAGAAAAATCAATACTGTGCCTTTGACAAAGCTGACTATAGGCTTGGGTAATTGCTGTATTTAATTCTTCGGGAAAAGGCGTGTTGAGAATTAAAGCTCTGGCTTGTTTCCCCCGCGATCGCAAATTGTTTAAGCTTTCTACATCTAAATCGGCAAATAGTTGACGTAGCTTGGGTTCTAATCCTGCCTGTTTGATAAAGTAGCGATAGGCATAGGCTGTGGTGGCAAAACCACCTGGTACGTTGATTCCTTTGGGGGTTAACTGCTGAATCATTTCTCCTAACGAGGCATTTTTACCACCAACTAGAGAAACATCCGACATTCCTACGTCTTCAAACCAGAGAACCAGAGCCTGTTCTTTATCTTGCTGAGTTTTGCTGTTACGATCTGCTGTTACGACCATAAGTTCTAGTTCCTCCTAACTATTGCCTCATTGCATACATTTGGTAATGCTTTGAAGTTGATAGTTCTTTTGTAGATTAATAATTTGAGGAACTTGTGAAGACGTTAGTAGTTAGTCCTAGAGGATATTGCGCCTTTAAGGTCCCAAAAAATTATGTAACAATAATTGTTGAGAAATCTAAGTTAGTATCTCTACTGAAGTCTCTTGGTTAAAACCTTTGTAAGCTGGCAATCGCGTTATAAATGAAAGTTGGTTATTACTCGTAAGAGATTAAACTTTATTAGCTGTTTGAAAACGCCGATTAACTCTTAAATTATTAATAAGCACCTAATTGTATTCTGAATAATCTTCACAACATCTTCAAATTGTTTGTCTAATTTGAACTTGAAGAAGTATTCCAGGCAACTATAGACCTGCACCAACAAAACATTTAGTAGCTGAGGTATTAACCATGAATACCAAATCAGTATGGCAAATTTTAGTCTCAACAATAGTAATGTTAACTCTGGCAGCTAGCCCACTCACTGGTGAAGAACCTCAGGGTAATTCAGAATATCAGTACTGCTGTCAGGGAAATCAGTCTAGCTGGACAAGAGGTAGAAATAATCGCAGCTATGATTTTAAGGAGATTGAAACTCTTGATGGGAAAGTAATTAGCCTCAATACACAGACATCTAGGATCGGAAATTTTCAAGGTACTCACTTCATGATTGAAACACCGCAAGAAACTATCGAAGTTCAGGTAGCACCATCTTGGTATTTAGCAGAACAAGATTTTGACATTAATACAAAGGAAAAGGTTGTTGTAATTGGGTCGAGAATCAATATCGGCGATCGAGAAGCCATAATCGCCCGCGAAATCAAAAAAGGCGACAAAACTCTCACGCTTAGAGATGCAAATGGTTTTCCTTTGTGGCGTAGAGGTCAACAGTAAAAGATTATCAACTACTAACTATCTAGATCCCGCTTGACGGGACTAACATCAAAATATGCCCGCAACCAAAACCCAAGCAACAATTCATCCTAGTGGCGATAAGCGATTTCGGATGCTGACAGCAACGATGAAACGCTATCAATATTCCGCTGATGCCTTGATTGAAGTACTTCATCAGGCACAAGAACTATTTGGTTATCTAGAAGAAGATTTGCTACTTTATATTGCCCATAGTCTTAAACTTCCCCCCAGCCGTGTTTACGGCGTGGCTACTTTTTATCATTTTTTCTCTTTAAAGCAGAAAGGAGCGCATGCCTGTGTTGTTTGTATGGGTACGGCTTGCTATGTGAAGGGAGCAGCTAATCTGTTGGCAACTTTAGAACAACAAAGTCAAATTAAAGTAGGAGAAACTACCCCTGACGGTCAATTATCTCTTGTCACTGCTCGATGTTTAGGTGCTTGCGGTATCGCCCCTGCGGTGGTGGTCGATGGCAATATTGAGGGTCATCAAACTGTTGAATCTGTTCTTTATCGACTTGAGGAGTGTCTGCATGGTGGATCTTAAAGAATTAAAGGCGATCGCATCTGGCGAACAACAAAAACCACAAAAAACCTTTATTCGTTGCTGTACTGTAGGTGGCTGTCTATCGGCTAATGCACTTGCAGTAAAAGAGCGGTTGGAAGAAACTGTTGATGAATCTGGTTTGGCAGGACAAGTAGAAGTTTCTAATGTTGGCTGTATGGGTTTATGCAGTAAAGCCCCCTTAGTCAGAGTCGATCCCGCAGGAACACTGTACGATCGCGTAACGGTCGATAAAGCCTCTGAAATTGTAGATTCTATTTCTGGCAAAGAAAATTCAGAGTCATCTCTAAAGCCATCAAACTATCAACCAGATAGCCATCCTTTCTTCACCAAACAACTGAGGATTGTTTTAGAAAATAGCGGCAAGATTGACCCAGAAAAGATCGAAGAATATATTGCTGCTGATGGTTATTTGGGATTACATAAAGTCTTGCGGGAAATGAATCCCGAATCAGTAGTCGAGGAAATTCTCCTTAGTGGTTTGAGGGGGCGCGGTGGAGCAGGATATCCCACAGGACTAAAATGGGCGACGGTAGCCAAAGCCGAAGGCGATCGCGCTCTCGACAGTCGCTACAATGGGGGGAACCCCCACAACGCGCTGTCTCGCAGGTTTGTTATTTGCAATGCTGATGAAGGCGATCCAGGGGCATTTATGGATCGTAGCGTATTAGAAAGCGACCCCCATCGAGTCATTGAGGGTATGGCGATCGCAGCTTATGCTGTAGGTGCAACTCAAGGCTATATCTATGTTCGAGGTGAATATCCCTTGGCAATTAGCCATCTCCAAACCGCAATACGTCAAGCTAAACGACTTGGTTTGCTGGGTAGTCAAATCTTTGAAGCTACCTTTGATTTCAAAATCGATATTCGTATTGGTGCAGGTGCATTTGTTTGCGGTGAAGAAACGGCACTAATGGCATCAATCGAAGGAAAAAGAGGTATTCCACGCCCGCGCCCGCCCTACCCTGCGGAATCGGGCTTATGGGGTTGTCCTACCCTAATTAATAATGTCGAAACTTTTGCCAATGTTCCCACAATTATTCGTCGGGGGGCAGATTGGTTTTCTAGCATTGGTACAAAAAACAGCAAGGGAACTAAAGTTTTTTCCCTGGCTGGCAAAGTTTGTAATACAGGCTTGATTGAAGTGCCGATGGGCATCACCCTGCAAGAGATTGTCACAGAAATGGGTGACGGTGTTCCCGATGGAGGCACAGCCAAAGCTGTACAAACAGGAGGTCCTTCAGGGGGATGTCTTCCCGCTACTGTATTTGATACCCCTGTAGATTACGAGTCTCTACAAGAACTGGGTTCAATCATGGGTTCTGGTGGGGCGATCGTCATGGATGAATCAACTAATATGGTTGATGTGGCTCGCTTCTTTATGGAATTTTGTATGGATGAATCCTGTGGTAAATGCATTCCCTGTCGTGCGGGAACGGTTCAGCTATATCAGTTACTTACTAAAATTTATGCAGGGAATGCCTCTTTAATAGACTTGGAAAAGTTGGAAGAACTAAGTGATATGGTCAAGCAAACAAGTCTGTGTGGTTTAGGGCAATCCGCGCCAAATCCTATTTTTAGTACTTTGCGCCACTTTCGAGATGATTATTTAGAATTATTATCAAGTTAAATTTCAACACTGCTCTATCAAACGCCGAGCATTTGAAAGTTCATCAGATGTATTAACTTCCAATAAAGTTTCTTCGATTAAACAAACTCGAATAGCAAATCCATGTTCGATAACTCGCAGTTGCTCTAAGCCTTCAGCTAATTCGATTGGTGTCGGCTCTAGTTGGGTGTAGGTATTTAAAAAATCCCGACGAAAAGCATAAAGTCCTAAATGATGAAAGACAGGAACATCAACCGTATTGCGAAAGTAAGGGATAGAAGCACGAGAAAAATAAATAGCGCGGTTGTGTCGATCGCATAATACTTTAACTATATTAGGATCTTTATAGCCTGTGTCCATATCCAAAGGACAGGCAACGGTAGTCATCATGGGAGACTCTCCTTTTAGATAAGGGCTGATAAGTTGAGAGAGTATTTTGGGGGTGACAAAGGGTTGATCTCCTTGAACATTAGCAACCGCTGTCATTTCGGGATAGCGTTCGGCTACTTCGGCTACACGATCGCTACCAGTAGTGTGGTTGGAACTAGTCATTTCTACCTCTCCACCAAATTGCCGTACACAGTCGGCAACGGTTTGGTTGTCGGTTGCTACAACCACTTTGCTAAAATCAGCACAACTCTTAGCCGCTTCATAAACCCATTGAACCATAGGGCGATCGCCAATCTGAGCTAAAACTTTACCAGGAAAACGCTGTGAATCATATCTAGCGGGAATTACGGCTAAAATTTTTACCATTACAAACCACTCCCAACAATATCGTGAAGGCGAATCAAACCCAAACAGCATCCCTCGGCATCGACAATTGGTAATACGTCAATTTGTGAAGATCGCTCCTCCATTATCTTTAGGGCATCGTAAGCTAAAATATCGGGGGTTACGACTATGGGGTTTTTAGTCATGAGCTTTTTGGCTTTCAAAGTTTCTAGCTGCGATAGTTGAACTTTTTCCATCCAGCGACGTAGATCGCCATCGGTGATCAAGCCGAGCAGATTTCCCAGTTCGTCCACTATATTTACCGCTCCTAAACCGCCACAGCTAATAGCACTTACGATTTCAATCCAGGAGGCTTCTGGATTGAGAATGGGATTGCGATCGCCACAATACATTAAATCTCCTACCTTAATGGTTAAACGCTTACCTAAACGTCCAGCGGGATGATTATAGGCAAAGGATTCGGCGGTAATTCCTCGCATCTGCATCAAGGTCATGGCTAGAGCATCTCCAATCGCCAGGGCAACCGTCGTGCTAGTAGTAGGTGCTAGGTTCAAAGGGCAGGCTTCTCGGTCTACAGTAGCATCAAGAAAAACATCCGCCTTGCGAGCTAAAGTAGAGCCAACATTGCCAACAATAGCAATAATCGGTACTTGTCGATGTTTGAGGGCAGAGGTCAAGCTGACTAATTCTTCTGTTTCGCCACTGTTGCTCAGAAACACCGCCACATCAGCAGTGGTGACAATGCCTAAATCTCCGTGCAGTGCATCGCAAGGATGCAGAGAAACAGCCAGAGTACCGATACTATTTAAGGTAGCAGCAATTTTTTGGGCAATAATTCCTGACTTGCCAACCCCAGCCAACACCACCTTTCCTTGACATTTTGCTAGCAAGGTCAACGCTTGTTCTACTTTTTCTAACTCTATTCGTTGGGCTACTCGATTGATTGCTTCGGCTTCTGTCCTAAGTAAATTGGTAAACTGATGAACTTGGATTAGATTTTGGGATATATACATTATGTTTTACTATTTATCAAGATAAAATATTTTTGGCTTATTCGTAGCGGTACTTGAGATTATGCCAATTTCGGCTGGCGAAGTTTTCGTACTGACTTTTTAACAACGCTGAGATATTTTTTGATATAGTCTAGTTTTAGTAGTGAAGGGGAGTTGCCCTTCATAATGTCTCTTCTTACATAGGCGCGATCCAAACTTAAATCAATGTCTTTTTGAGTTACATATCCTGCGGCGATCGCTTCATTGAAATAGGTAAACCAAAGTTTGCCATCAGGATGATGGGGATGTTTCCAAGGTTGGGTATGGAGGTTGGTATAGTGAATTAGCTTGGTATCTTGGTTAACATAATCTAGTACATTCCAGTCAGGATTGAGTTTGCCAATTTTATAGGGATGGTGCGCTAAAAATGATGGACTCATGCAGGCAAAATCTCTGTAGCTGTATAAGCCTTGAGCAATTTCTTGGTAATAAGTTTCTAAATCGAAGCGACATTTTTGACAGTCGATTAGCATGACGCTTAAAGCCCAAAGTTCCGATCCTACATGGCTATAGGCATCTTTTTTTGCCAAAAAATCACCGCCCCCAACGAGAGTATCAAATAGTTCGCCGATATCACTCAAGCAGATGATATCTGAGTCGATGTAAATAGCTTTGCCCTGATAGTTGCATAGCTGAGGAATTAAATATCGATAAAGGCTAAATTCTGTAATGTTATGGTATTTAAGCTTTAAGGGCAGCGGTGCTAAAAACGGTTCTCCATTGTTTAATTCGATCGCGTTATGAGTACCATTAAAAACATAGATATCTAATTCTCTATTGGTATGTTTGCGTAGAGAATAGATCGCTACTTTCCTTTCTAAGAGACTGGCTTCTCCAGAACCGATAAATACCCGTACGCGCTCTTGATTATTCATTGGCTGTTCCTACTTTTGATATTTTTGACGTAATTGGCTGACTATTCCTCATATCTCGCCTCTAATGAATAAGTGTTTTTAGCTTTGTTTCTATTTATGGTTGCAGCTTCTTTTGATCCCAAATAGCGATCGCTCGCTGTCCCAGTCTAAAGAATTTGGTTAAATTTTTGGATTTTGAAGCAATTTGTCGAATCTGTTGCTTGAGACTAATTGACCTATCTAAGATAAATACCAGTATTTTACTATTTCTAGACTTAAAACCTGGTTTCCAGATATGGTAAGGAAAATTATTATAGTGGAAAATAATAAAACAGTAGTAGCGCCAAGTTAGTTTGGGAGCTAGTTCGCCCATGTTTGCTTCAAGCATATCAAGCCCTTGTTGATATGAACCATAAGCTTTTGCTTCTTCTTTAGTTGGTGTTTCCATAAACTTATCTAGTAAAGACTCGCTAGTTAGCATCAGGAATTTAGAGCTACAGTTATATCTGTCGATAGCGGATGAAAACTTGTCCACAAATACGCTAATCGCTTGTTGCTGAACTTCGAGACCCCAATTTAACGCTCTTTGATTTTCCAAGCTATTGAGAATCGGTATATATTTGCCATCTACTTCTTCAAACCTCATGGTGCTACCGTGGTCAGCAGCAGCAAATACTTCTAGTAATGGTCTCTGGCAAATAAGTCGGTAACGTTTAGATGGACTAGCCGCATCATAGCAGTAGGCAAATGAGTAGTCTGTCGATCGGGTTTCTACTCGCTTTCTAAGTGCAAAATAAAAACCAGATGTCCCACCTTGAGGATACATTTCTGCACTGCAAAGTATGTTACTTAAGGATCTCTGTAGCCTTCCTAGCCATCCAATGTCCACAATGCCATAAGGAATGCGATCGTCAAGACCTTCTTGTTTGAAATAGCCAATTGCTTGACTACGAAATTCTTGGGCAGTAGCCACAACTAGGCTTACTACGTCTGGTTCTTTTTGAAATACTTGCTTCAGTGTAGTCTGCTCTTGCCAGCCTAAGTTTCTCTCCCACGTTTTCTCGTCAAACCCATGAAGTGATAATGAAGTTGCTATTTGCTCTGGTGTAATGTTGACTCGTTGGCAAACAGAACGAATTGACACAGGAGTAGACTCAAACATCCATTCTAGTTCTGGTTCGCCAATTGATTGAAGAGCTGGAAAATGCCAAGCTTGGCGGGAACCATACAAATATCGACAGTCCAGATTGTATCCCCAGTTTTTACAGAGAATCTTGGCAATCTTTAAGAAAATTTGACCATCTCGAGCGACAAAATAAAGTCTTTGAATACCCCTGCTTTCAGCCTTTTGCAGACACCAATCAACAAAGCCAAGCAAAACTGGAGCAATAACGCTGGTTGCTGTTTCCCAAATCACTTGCCGATGACGATTGTTTTCCTGACATTGCAAGCGCGTCTTGATGCTACTATCGACCAGAAGTGAGCGGAACTTTAAAGAAAGCTGATTGTTTTCCAATATTAACCTCTCATATCGATTCAGATTGGTTTGAGCAAATTGTTGAACTGCAAAATCGGGATTTTCAAAAGCTTTCATTCTGCTGTATTGTATAACTGTTATTGTCAATACAATACAGTTAGATAGCTACAGCGGCATTATTATACTGAAAAATTACATAAAATAGCTTTTTTTGAGAGTATTTAGCTAGTTAAGATGAAACTCACCTTTTTTCAAATACCAATACCGTCAAAAAGAGCTGAATAAGACTACTCAATGCCGTAAACTCGATAAAGTTTTTTGCAGCATTTTTTTAGGCAAAGATAAAGGATTATTAGTCTGCGGAAACTCAAAAATAACGTTAAATAATCGTCGGTACTTGCCTTGTGGACAGGCTAGAGGCTTAACGCCGTGCCAAGCATTCGGAGCATTTTTAAAGAGAAAGCTATGATTATTAGTAAATTGAGTCGGGATAACCGTGGTAAAGTCGCTAAAATCTGGATTCATAACATCTTTGAGCTTGTCTCCCAATACTAAAGTCGAACCATCCCAAGCTGTGTCCCAGTCCTCGCTAGTATTAAAGTAAAAAATATGAGTGCCAGCTTTTTGTTCGGCATCTTTGTGAGGAGAAACCTCAGAATCAGTAACTCCCATATGCCAAGCATAGCGGATTTGGAAATCTGCAACTTTAAACAGAGATTTAATAAAATTTTGATAAATTTGACTGGTTTCTAACTCTTTGATGAACATTTGCCAGCTTGGAGGCAAGTGTTTATAGTTAATAATTCCTTTGTCCTGATGCTCTATTTGATGATAAACAGATGTCTCATAAGCAAGATAATAGCGATTGTGAGGTCTTTGACCATAAACTCGTTCTAGTCCTTCATGTTTTTCAAATAGCTCTAAGGACGGAAAATCTTGTAATAGTTGTTTAAAACCTTCTAAGGTTAGAAAGTTATCAAAATTATACCAGGGAAATGGCTGATTTTGGGAAAAAAAATCTTGGTCAAAGGATTTAAGCAATTGTAGTTAATGAAACTGTTAATCATCATCAAAATTACTGGTTAAACTATAGATAAATTCCCTCGCCGTTTACAGAGTAGCCGAGAGAAATTAGACAGCATTGCGCTGAAAAATATAATTAAACAACCCTGGTGTCATTCTTGGGTACTTCGAGTGCAACTCAAAACCCTTATCTGACAGAAAACTAGTGACTTCTCTAGCTCTTTCTCCCTCAGCTAGTTCCACTATCATGCTGCGAAGTGACTCATTAGCCAGAGTTTTTGGCGCACCTTTTAAAACCAGAAACTCGATGCCATCTACATCAATTTTGAGATGATTGGGAACTGGTAGTCCAAAGTTTTCGATTAAATCATCAATTTTATAGCTTAAAGTATATTGTTTAAAGACAGGGTTAAAAGCTTGACCTTTTTCATCGATGGCTTCTCCTAATGTATTCTGCGCTCCCCCAACAGTCAGACTACTATAGTTGAAGCTATCCAACATAGTCTTGTCAGACAAAGCAATTTGTAAAGGAATAATATTATCTTGGCATTGATTCAGCGCAATATTTTTACAAAGTTGGCTAAAATTCATAAATGCTGGTTCAAAAGCATAAATTTTTACCTTCTCTGCAAAATATTTAGCGGCAACCAAAGAGTATACTCCTACATTAGCACCGATATCATAGAAAACATCTCCCTCTTGTAAAAAATTTTCCAACCACTCTACTGTATCTGGCTCTTTTTTGCAGGCATTAAGTCTAGCTGTGTTTTCGGTTTTGGAATTAATATTGAGCCAAATATCGTAGCGCTCATAATCCATTTTCTTAACTACATTTAGTTCCGAGTTCAAACCTAATTTTAATCTAGAAGGTAATGCCTTAACTGGCGCTAACAAAATATTTTTAGTCAACGCCACACCTTTATTTTTGGTGCCAGCTAAATTTTGGTATTGTTTTTTAGTAAGCATTTTAGTCAGTAAACTTTTCATTTTTAAATAAAAACTACCTATAGTAAGGCATTTAATTAAGCAAGCAAATTTTGAAATAAATCAGACCATTGGGAGACGACTCTATTTTGATTGTATTTGGCAAGAATATATTCTTTTCCTTGCTTGGTATGCTGTTGTCGAAGGATTGGATCATGTGCATATTGACGCAAATTTGTTTCCCAGTCAGAAAACAAAACAAACTTGCTAAATTCTTCATAGCTAGGAATTTTGTCGGCAATAACTGGAACACCCAAGAGAAGAGACAAAACTAAACGATTGTTGGTTTTACATCGGGTCAAATGATTTAAACTGACTGGGATAATACATACATCCTGTTGGCTAAATATATAAGGAAAAGTTGATAGTTGCCAATTATAATATTTAAGATGAATCTTAGCAGAAGAAGTGTACTTTTGGAAACTATCTACCGAGTTACTAATTACTGATAATTTTACAGGTATTTCTCGATTAAGCTGCTCTAAAGCAGGTAATACTTTGACTAAATCTATTATTCCATAGGGAGGATTTTCGGTTCCAGCATTTCCATACCAAATTACTTCAAAAAAGTTTTTGCGCGTTTTAGTAAATCTTTTCTTTAAGGCTAAATATTCTTGGGCTAAAATATTAATTTTAGGAAGTTCAATCGCATCATCAATTACTACTGGTATCTTGTCTGTTTTAGAACCAATTAACTTTTTTAATTCTGATGTAGATACAGAGATTACATCTACAAGATCAATCATCTTTTGTAATTTTTCTTGTCTTTGGGCAAGAGCAGATGGATCTTCAAGTCGATAATAGAAATGGTTATCACATAAATCAAATACGGTTATTACACCCTTGCTTTTAAGTAATTTTACAAGATCTATAGTTTTCTCATCATATAGCTTTTGAAAAACAACTCCT
>CAVRWR010000168.1:0-17464 GCA_963724445.1 uncultured cyanobacterium
TGCATGGAAATAGAGATTTACCAGTAGGAACTTTGAAGGGAATTCTTAAAGATGCTGAATTAACTGAAGACGATATTTAAAAATAAAATCATACATTATTTATTAGTATTAGAAATCAAAACCTTAGTTAGACTCGATCGCCAGAAACAAATCAAAGAATTAAAAGGTAAACTTAAATGGGATGGCGATCTTGATGAGATAAGAAGCAACTAAGGAAAAGCATTTCATCCTCATTTCATATTCTAATGCCATCCTAAGAGATCGGTTCTAAAACTTTTTTTTGGTCTCTGGAGAAATCAAAATCAGCTAATGTATGCCAGATTAATTCGGAATTTTATCGCTGTAGCTACAATCAATTCAACTTTGATAGCTTTAATATTTGTTCCCGTAGCTCCTCTTTTTGCGGAAGAACTTTTTAATAATTCTGAATATCCTGATTGTTGTCAGGGAAACCAAGGTAATGCTGACAGAGATAACAGAGATCGAAATTACAGCAGATCTGATTTAAGCAAAATAGAAACTATGAAAACCCAGCAAAAACTATCAGTTTTTCTTGCTTTACTCTTGCCCATATCCTAACCTTCAAGAGTTTTGACTCATGGTGGTCATGGTGATGAGTTTAGCAATGAAGACATCACTATTACTTAACCAACGGGGATTGAAGTAGATGGGGAAACCTATCTATTAAATTGATAAATCAGACGAAACGATTACGGCGATCGATTCTAACACTAAAAATATTGACTAAATTATGCTTAATTCTATTCTTAAATGGTCGATCGCCCGACGTTGGCTAGTAATTATTGGTGCAGTTATTATTACTGTTTGGGGCTTTATTACCGTTTCCCAAATGCCCCTAGATGTCTTCCCTGAATTTGCTCCACCCCAGGTAGAAATTCAAACCGAAGCCCCTGGACTCGCTCCAGAAGAAGTAGAAACTTTAATTACTCTACCTATTGAAAGTGGGATTAACGGTACGCCTGGAATTACCACCGTGCGATCGGCTTCGGCGGTAGGACTTTCGGTAGTTAAAGTGATTTTTGGCTGGAGTACGGATATTTATCAGGCACGTCAACTGGTTACAGAACGTTTGCAACAAGCTGCCTCTAGATTGCCCGAAGGAGTAGAAGTTCCGCAGATTTCGCCCATTTCTTCGCCCATTGGCACGATTTTGCAATACGCCTTGACGATCGAAGAGGGTGGAAAAACTACCTTAATGGACGTGCGACGGCTAGTCGATCGCGATCTTACCAATCGCTTGTTAGCCGTACCTGGGGTAACTCAGGTAATTGCCTACGGGGGCGATATTCCTCAGTATCAGGTTTTGGTCGATCCTAATAAACTGCAAGCCTTTGATGTCTCTCTAGCTGAGGTTACCGAAGCCACCGCCCAAGCTAACAATAATGCCGCAGGTGGGTTTTTAGTTACCAAAGATAATGAATTGTTGATTCGTGGTATTGGCAGAGTTGAGACGATTCCAGACTTAGAAAATTCAGTGATTACTGCTAGAAACGGTACGCCGATTTTACTCAAGGATGTGGCGGAAGTTCGCATCGGTGCAGCTTTAAAACGGGGTGATGGCAGTTTTGATGGTAAACCTGCGATCGTGGTGATGGTTAATAAGCAGCCGATGACTGATACGCCGACGGTGACTAAAGCCGTAGAAGCAGCGATCGCAGAATTACAGGCTGGTTTACCTAAAGATGTTCAAGTTGCGGTTACTTTCCGTCAGTCTGATTTTATTGAGGCTTCGATTCACAACGTCAGGGATTCCCTGCGGGATGGCATCATTATCGTTTCAATTATCCTGTTGCTATTTTTGATGAATTGGCGCACGGCGGTAATTAGCCTCAGTGCCATTCCCTTATCTTTGTTAATTGGCTTGATGCTGATGAATCTTTTTGGTTTGGGCATTAACACCATGACTTTAGGCGGATTAGCTGTGGCTATTGGTTCGGTGGTAGATGATTCGATTGTCGATATGGAAAACTGCTATCGTGGCTTGCGAGAGAATCAATCCGCAGCCAAACCGATCGATCCTTTGCAGGTAGTTTATAACACCTCTGTAGAGGTGAGAGTTAGCGTCTTGTTTTCTACGGTAATTATTGCCGTGGTGTTTGCTCCTATTTTCTCTTTAACGGGAGTCGAAGGCAGAATTTTTGCGCCAATGGGACTCGCTTATTTAATCTCGATTCTTGCCTCTACCCTAGTGGCTTTAACCCTTGCCCCCGCCCTGTGCGCTTTCTTATTAGCCAATCAAACTTTGCCTGATGATGATACTTGGGTGGCTCGTTTATCTAAACGTTTATATCGTCCCGCCATTAAATTTTCCCTCAAGTTTCCCAGTATTGTTTTACTAATTGCCACCGCTGCTTTTATCGCTTCCTTAATCGTCTTTACCTCTTTAGGCAGAGTCTTTTTACCAGAATTCCAAGAACGTTCTTTAGTTAATGCCATCAATCTTTATCCAGGGGTATCTTTAGAGATGACCAATCGGGCGGGATATTGCCATTCAAGATGCCCTCAAAGATGACCCCAGGTTTGATAGCGTACAGTTGCGTTCTGGACGCGCCCCAGGAGATGCCGATGCTGGTAGCGTAACTTTAGGACACTTAGACATTGAATTAAGCGAAGAAGGTATAAAAGACCGAGAAGCTAGTATTGCCAAGCTGAGAGCAGAATTTGCCAAACTACCAGGAGTTGCTCCCAATATTGGCGGTTTTATCTCCCATCGCATGGATGAAGTACTATCGGGAGTGAGAAGTGCGATCGCCGTTAAGGTTTTCGGTCCCGATCTCGACCAACTACGCAACCTGGGCGCACAGGTGACGAGACGCTATGGCAGATATTCCAGGCGTAGTCGATCTGCAACTCGAACCCCAAGTACCGATTAAACAAATCCAAATTAAATTCGATCGCCAAGCAGCAGCGCGTTATGGCTTAACTATCGGTCAACTTTCAGCAGTTATTGAAACCGCCCTTAATGGCAAAGTCGTCGATCAGATATTAGATAACCAGCAGCTATTTGACTTAGTAGTCTGGTTGCCCGAACGCGATCGCAACAATCTCGAAACTATTAGTAACTTATTGGTTGATACTCCAGACGGGATTAAAATTCCTTTGGCTCAAGTTGCCCAAGTTAATTATGGTACGGGCCCTAATACGATTAATCGCGAAAATGTTTCTAGATTAATTGTGGTTTCTGCTAACGTTGCCGAACGAGATATCGGTTCTGTTATCACAGATATTCAGGCAAAAGTTAAAGATCGAGTTACTTTACCAGCAGGATATTTTATTCAATATGGAGGTCAGTTTGAATCAGAACAAAGAGCCGCTAAAAACTTAATTATTTTTGGTGCTTTAGCCTTAGTTGTTATTGCTATTTTAATGTATTTTGCCGTTAAATCTTTGGCTGCAACTGTAATGATTATGCTTAATTTGCCTTTAGCTCTAACTGGCGGTATTTTTTCCGTAGCTTTAGGCGGGGGAATTCTTTCAGTAGCCTCAATGGTGGGATTTATTACCCTATTTGGCGTAGCAACCAGAAATGGTTTGTTATTAGTTGATAATTACAACCAAAAATTCGCTCAAGGAATGCCATTACCAGAAGTATTATATACAGGCTCAATGGAACGATTAGTTGCCATTTTAATGACGGCTCTAACTTCCGCTTTAGGTATGATTCCTCTAGTAATTGGTACAGGGGCAGGCAAAGAAATCTTACAGCCGTTAGCAGTAGTAGTATTAGGAGGTTTATTTAGTTCTACGGCTCTGACTTTATTAGTTTTACCTGCTTTATATGCTCAGTTTGGTAAATACTTTATTACCAAACCAAAAAGTAGCGATTTAAGTATTTATCAAGGAGGAATCAATGAGCAGCACAATATAGCTATCTCTAACCATAAAACTCCAATTAACTAATCTAACAACAGCTAACTAAACTAGGAAAAAATCATGAAAAAAACTAACACTATCTTATTAAGTTTAACTACTGCAAGCTTAATGTTTCTCGCTGCCTGTAACAACTCCACTCCCACAAGTTCCACACCGACTGCTTCATCTCAACCAGAAGCTGTAACCGAATCAACTCCTCCACCTGTAGCGGAAGTATCCACTGAAGACCATTCCCAACCTGCTGCTGGAGGTCAAGTAGTCGAATCAGGACAGTATCATTTAGAGTTTGTTCCCGAACCAGAAGCCGAGCAGTTTCACCTCGATTTATATCTCCAGTCTGGAGATAGTCATCAACCAATTGCTGATGCCAAGGTAATAGGTCAAATTCAGCTACCGTCTGGGGAACAAAAAAGCGTCGATTTTACTTATGATGCCGAGGGTGGACACTATACTGCGGTTCTTCCCGCATCAGAATCTGGTGAATATCAAGCCGTAATTCAAACAGATATCAATGGCGAGAAAGTTAACGGTCGTTTTAATTTCAATAAGTAAGCAATTAAATTATCTATTACTTTGCTAAACTCGAAAACAATTGATTAAATATTCAAGTTTTATCTTGGCGATCGCTCGCTTATTATTTCTAGCCAGTCATTATCTTACATCTTATTATTCATGGAATCACTCTCAGCTAATCTAAACAGCAGTTTAAATATTGTCTCGCTCTTTGCTGGTTGTGGCGGTTTAGATCTGGGTTTTACTCAAGCAGGATTTAATACTGTTTGGGCAAATGAATGGGACAAGGAGATTTGGTTCACCTACGAATCAAACCACGTCAATAAAATTTAGATTTTAAGCTTACTTCAACTCATTCAATTTGATATTTAATGACCAATATTCTTAGAGCGATACACACTATTGTGAGCAACGATATTCCAGATGTTATTGACTTTTATCGTAGTAAAAACAAAATAAATGCTGTGGGAGATGCTTTAGAGTTATTTATTAAAGACATCTTTGCTAATACACTACGAGAAACAAATCAGCTAAAAAAACAAGAGGCTTACGAACAAATTTTTTCCTATGCAGGCAATGCCAACAACCCTCCAGATTTTATGCTGAAATTAGGTGATGCGATTGAAGTCAAGAAATTGCAGTCAGAGACAGCACAAATTGCCTTAAACAGTTCTTACCCTTCTGCAAAACTATATTCTCATAGTCCTATGATTACTAAAACTTGTAGAGATTGTGAAGAATGGAAAGAAAAAGATTTACTCTACGCTATTGGCTGTGTCAACAAGCAAAAACTAAGTTTACTCTGGTTAGTTTATGGAGATTGCTATGCAGCTAGTCATGATATTTATCAAAATATGAAGTCACAAATAGTTACAGGAATCAATCAGGCGACTGGAATTGAATTCAGCCCGACTAAAGAATTAGGCAGAGTAAACCGAGTCGAATCCATTAGGAATTACTAGCCTGAGAGTAAGAGGTCTGTGGCATATTGAGCATCCTCAAAAAGTTTATCAATATTTAGATCTCTCACCTAAACCGAAAAATAAAAATTTTCGCTTGTTGAGTTTAATGAGGGAATCAAAATATTTATCGTTTCCTGTTGCAGATAGAGACAAATTAGAGTCAACTGACAAGTCTAATTTCCAAATTCAAAGAGTCAAGATTAAATCTCCTAATAATCCCGTTAAGACAGTTGAAGCTAGGTTAAAAAATATCAAACATGAACTAATTAATAATGTGCTTAAGCGTAATTCTGCTGCTGCTGGGCTATTTCTTGCCTCTTGTACCTATCACTAAGTATTTTTTGTTTTATCTTATTTTCTAGGAGTTTTTAATGAATCGTTTTATTTCTACTTTCCTATTCGCTTCAAGTTTATTCTTGTTTCAAGGTTGTTCGTTGCTTTCTAAAAATGTTGATGCTTCAGATAAAGAACAGCAATCGATGGAGCATCATGATATGAGCAACATGGATGAGGGTAGTTCTCATCATGACATGGACAATATGGATGCCGAATCTGGTTCTCACCATGACATGGACAACATGAATATGTCAGAGGAAACAGTACAAACCCAGACTGAAGCCAAGCTAACAGTACCAGATGCGATCGCACCTAATCAATCCGTACCTCTAGCTATAAATATTCAAGATTCGGCAGGAAAACCTATAAGTAATTTTGAAATATTCCAAGAAAAGCGGATGCACTTAATTGTGGTTAACGATGACTTAGCATTTTTTAGTCATATTCATCCCCAATATAATGGCAAAGGAGAATTTGCCATCGAAACCAGCTTTCCTCAATCTGGTAATTACACCCTATTTAGCGACTACAAACCAGCAGGAGATGCTGACAGGGTTTCTTTGATGCAGCTATCAGTTACTGGGACTAAAGCAACTTCTGCGAAGATCGACGAAAGTGCGACTAAATCTTTTGGTAAAACCAAAGTTAACTTTAGTACCGACCAAGAACAAATAAAAGCCCACGAACCAGTTACTTTAAAGTTCGATCTCAAAGATATAGCTAGCAATACTCCTGTAACAAACTTGCAACCCTACTTAGGCAAAACTGGACATTTGGTAATTATTAAGCAGTCAAATCCTCTCACCAATGAGGATTATATTCACGCCCATGCCAGCGAAGGAACTCCTTTAGGTAAAGTTGATTTCCAAACTCAATTTCCCGAACCAGGCAAATATAAACTCTGGGGTCAATTTAACCGTAACGGAGAAATTGTTACTGCCGATTTTTGGGTAAATGTGCTGTGAGCAAAATTGAGGGATTTATAGCAAAGGAAAAGATTATTAAGTTAAGCCCTTATGCTTTTTGTTTATTGCAATTATTGACCTACTCTAAAAATTTTAGGTTTGGATAAGTCATATCTATACTTAACTCAATCATATTCAAAGCTAGGGGTAATATTTCTGAGAGTTGGAAAAAGACTAATAACTTCTGGTGTTATGTGGCAATAGTAATTTTTAGGAAAATTCTTCATAATTTTATCAGACACTAAAATTGCCACAAAGTATTGAAACAATGAAAGTAACATAATTTTAATTCTAGTTTTTCTCGGATTCGCATCTGTAAAAGCAAATTTAACAGCTTGGTAGTAATCAAGTGCTTGTTTTTGATAATTACTTAGTTCATCTCTAGACTTATTTTGTAGCTCTTTATCTTCTACAGCTTTCAAGAAATTATCGATTCTAATGCTAAGTTCTTCATCTATAATCAGCTTTTTCTCACGGTTTAATTCTGCGATTGCCCCAAATAAAGAATAAAAGTCTGCTTGGTTTTTTAATCTTGTTTTGGACAAGTTGACTTCTGGTGATAAATCTAAAATTCCTTTTATATTTTCAACATTATGTCTAAATTCAGATTCAATGTCGTCTTTATCTTCCCATTCATTATCGCGATCGCTAAAAGCTGTATCTAGATAATCTGAACTATACGTTTTAGCTCCCTCCTCCAAAAAAAGCAGTAATTGCGATACCATTTCAACATCTTTCATTTGTTTTTTAGACCTAGAATCGATTCTAGGAAAGTTTTGATTTTTATCGCCTAAGTAATTAAACATCCAAGTAGTTAAATCTTCCGCTACGCTAATAAAAAGACCATTAAATTTAGCATGACGAAGTTCTTGAGGAGTAAGTTTGATAACATTACGATTGATGCGATCAAATATATTACCAATTACTTGTTCGTCAGATGACGGCAAATACTCAATAGCAAATTGATATTTCCAAAAATTCTGCTTGTCTTCTGGCTCTAAATCTTTGAAGTATTTGCCACGTAATCGTTGAATTGTAGATTTTTCATAAATGGAGAATTGGTTGTTAGCAAATTCAAATAAAGTAGATAGTCTCTGTTTTCCATCAACTATACTGACTTTCGATACTCCTTCAGGAGTTATTTCTTGATAGATAAATATTGCTGGAGCAGGATAACCATTAAGTACAGTATCGATAAAATAATCTTTATAGTCTTGATTCCAAACACTACGTCTTTGATAAGGCGGATCGAGATCGAGAAGTTCTCTATTATAAAGATCCCAAAACCAAGAAATAGTCTGAAAGTTAATTGCTCTCGTTATTGTCTTGCTCATTTGGTTATCTCAGTAAGCTTATTTATCTACTGTCTATTTTGACATTTTCCGCAAGATGTTTCAGAAAACAGAGATTGCTATACCGCCTTTATCTCAATTCATCCTCATTTAATAATCTCATGGCAAGATAAGAAGTTGTTAATAAACAAATAGCTAATAGCCAGAAATGAGGATTTTGCTAGTTGAAGACGAACCAGATTTAGGGGCTGCAATTAAGCAGAGTTTGAACTATAGCAATCATGTTGTAGATTGGGCATTAGATGGTCTTGATGCCTGGGATTATCTGACAGACGGGCGATTAGAATATCATCTGGGAATTTTTGATTGGCTAGTACCTAGCTTGTCAGGAATAGAATTAGTTAAACGGATTAGAAGACAACAAAAACCTTTACCTATACTGATGCTGACGGCTAAGGACAGTATGGAGGATAAAATAGCTGGTTTAGATGCTGGGGCAGACGATTATTTAGTCAAACCTTTTGATATGCCCGAACTGATGGCAAGATTGAGAGCTTTGCGAAGAAGAACTCCTCAATTGCAACCTAAAAAATTACAGGTAGGCAAACTTAGCCTAAATTATAGTACTAATACCTTTTGGCTACGAGAAAAAGCAGGAGAAAAACAAGTATTACTGACAAAAAAAGAGTTTCAGTTATTAGAATATTTTATGCAGCATCCTAACCAAATCGTTACTAGCGATCGCCTTTTAGATCAACTATGGGAATTTGGTGCTGAACCACCGAGTAATGTAGTAGCTGCACAGATTAGCTTACTGCGACGTAAACTAAGTCAATATGGTTGCGATGATATATTAGAAACCGTTTACGGATTAGGCTATCGTTTACAGCAAGAATCTTAAGGTATTGCTGTTCCTATCTTTCTCTATCTTTAGAGGTTCGACTATGACAAAATTTAATCGTCGCCAGTTTTTTATTCTTGGTGCTGGGGGCGTGAGTACGGCATTAGTGGCAAATTGGGTTATGGGAAAAGAAACGCAACCAGCATTGCAACCATCTGTTTCTCTACCAAAAACAATTTACAGCAAAGATAGTTTATTAGAATTAGATTTAGAAGCTAGCTATCGCCCTGTAAAGCTGGGTAATAAACAAGCCTATCTACTCTGCTATAACGGTCAAGTTCCCGCACCCCGTCTTGAAGCCAGGGCTGGTGACACGGTTCGCATTCACTTCACTAATAATCTCTCCGAACCGACCAATATTCACTATCACGGGCTGCACGTTTCTCCTACAGGTAATGCTGATAATCCTTTTCTGAGTATCGATCCAGGAGAAAAGCTGACTTACGAGTTTACCATTCCCCAAAATCATCCTGCGGGGACGTTTTGGTATCATCCCCACCGACACGGTTATGTTGCCGAACAGTTATTTGCTGGTTTGGCGGGAATGTTCATTGTGCGGGGCAAATTGGATGAAATTCCTGAAGTCAAAGCGGCTAAGGAACAAATTGTGATTTTAAAAGACTTTGCCTTAGACGATCGCGGTTATTTACTGCCACCAGATCGCCATCAGGTAATGATGAACGGCAGAGAGGGAGAACTGCTGACGGTTAATGGTCAAGTGAATTTTCCTTTGTCGATTGCCTCTGGTGGGTTGCTGCGTCTGCGCTTATTGAATGCTTCTCCTTCACGTTTTTACCGCTTGAAACTGGAAAATCATCCTTTTCATCTGATTGCTACCGATGGAGGCGCGATCGCAACTCCTGTAGAACTGGAAGAGTTATTACTAACTCCAGGAGAAAGAGCCGATGTTTTAATTAGAGGGGACGGTGAACCAGGGCAATATCAATTGCTTAACTTACCTTACGATCGTGGTGGTATGGGTATGATGGGCGGTATGGGCATGATGATGAACGAACCAGCTTCTAATGAACCACAGGTGTTAGCCACCCTCAATTACAAAGGTTCTATGGCTGCGCTGCCGCTGCCTCAACAACTGATTCCTATAGAAACCTTACCAGAATCAAAGATTGCCAAACGCTTAGAATTGTCGATGAAAATGGGAATGGGCAGAATGGCTTTTACTTTTAACGATCGAGTTTATCAACCTGAACGGATCGATACTCAGGCAAAACTCAACACGGTAGAAGACTGGGAAATAGTTAATGTAGAAACTGATGGTATGCAGCATCCTTTTCACCTGCACGTTAATCCGTTTCAGATAGTCTCTCGTAATGGTAAACCAGAACCATATGCAGCTTGGAAAGATACGATTTTAATTAGGTCGGGTGAAACAGTTCGTATTCGTATTCCTTTTAGAGATTTTGCAGGTAAAACCGTCTATCATTGTCACATTCTCGATCATGAGGATTTAGGCATGATGGGCAATTTGGAAATCATTTAGTTGAAAATAACTCTAATTCTAGATGGGTTAAAAGCAATTAATCCTGGTCATACATTACTAATTTCTATTTGGATATTAGTCCACCCGATCAACCAATAATTGAAAGATATTTGCATAATTTGAATAGTCAAATCGTTTAGCAAGTAATTACTTATGTTGTATCTGTGAAGCAAAATCGACTTTTTACGCGATCGCGCTGGCAGCTAGCTAGCTGGTATGCTGGAATTACCAGCATTATTTTACTGATATGCGCTTTGGGAGTTTATCAAGCTGTTTCCCATGCCCATCGTGTCAGCGTCAACCAAGAATTAGAATCGGTAGCAGGAACTCTTCACGACAGCCTGTTGCCTGTTCTCCAGCAGCCAGAGAAGCTCGAACCCGAAGTAAAGAATTTATTGCCTAACACTTGCCTTATAGGAACAGGCTGTTATAAAAGCGATCGCCTTCAGTCTCTTCGATTGGGTGCAATTGGACAGGATAAATATTATTTGCGTCTGTTCGATTTATCGGGAGATTTGGTAGCAGTAGCAGGGATGCAGCCCAAATTGCCTCAAGTTTATCATCAACAGCAATGGGAAACTCTGACTGATGCCCAAGGCGATCGCTATCGGCAAATTTCTTTTCTTTTACACACTCAAAAAGCTCAAAATTGGGGCTATCTACAAGTTGGTAGAAGTCTTCAAGATTTTGATACTTATGTGGCTAATGTCAAGAGGGTACTGTTAATGGGAGTTCCTTTAATAGTGCTGTTGGTAGTGGCTGCTAGCTGGTGGTTATCGGGATTAGCTATACGCCCTATTTATCAATCGTACCTACAAATGCAGCAGTTTACCGCCGACGCTGCCCACGAATTAAGAACTCCTTTAGCAGCAATTCAAGCGACTGCCCAATCCGATCTCATGTTGCCCGATCTATCTGAGGACAAGGCGAAAGATACCCTCAAAAGTATCGTCAGACAAAATAAGCGGTTGTCTTATTTGGTGGCAGATCTATTAATCCTGTGTCGCATCGATGGCGAGATAAGCAGCAACACCTCTAATAAAAAGAGAAAAAAAGTTGCTCTGGCAAACTTAATTATTGAAGTAGAAGAAGATTTAGCAGCCTTGGCAATGGCTTCAGAAATCGAACTCACTTCTCAAATAAAAGTATCTCAGCCGATCGAGATATTTGGCGATCGCCAACAACTATATCGTTTAATTATTAATTTAGTTACTAATGCCATTCAATATACACCAGTAGGCGGTAAAGTTATTTTAAGTCTTACCGAAGAACGCACTGATGCAATAATTAGTGTTCGAGATACAGGTATTGGTATTGCTAAGAAAGAACAAAAACGCATTTTCGATCGCTTCTATCGAGTAGATAAGGCTCGTTCTCGAAGTAAAGGCGGTTCTGGACTTGGGTTAGCTATTGCCCGTGCGATCGTTCTGGCTCATGACGGTAGTCTAGAAGTACAAAGTGAGATCGGCAAAGGGAGCAACTTTACTATCAGACTGCCCAAATGTAATTAAATAAAACTATTAGATTATAGTTTTGGTAATGTAAATATCGATCGCGTTGAAGATGGCAAGATTGTAGAACATTGGGGACAAGGAGATGCTCAAGGGCTTATGCAGCAATTAGGCATTATGTTTCTTCCCAGTCCCAAACTTCTTTTACCAATGCTGAAAAATTCTGTGTCTAAACTTTTCAAATAGTTTATTTAGCGATCGCTATCCTGCAATCTAACAACAGCAGTTGGTTCAACTTCCTTTATTTAGCGATCGCCAGTTCGGCAAAAGGATATATCTTGGCGTAAAGTCTAATTTATTTAGAAATCAGCAACGCCAGAAATATTAGTTTGCTTAACCATCATGCACAGCCTGTGGTTTTAGCCCAAAATATCTTTAAGGCGATCGCTGACTCTTAAAGCATTGGCAACAATGGTGAGAGTTGGATTAACTGCGCCCATAGACGGAAAGAAACTACCATCAACCACATATAAATTATCAAGATCGTGAGTACGGCAATTAAGATCGAGAACTGTAGTTTTTGGGTCTGAACCAAACTTACAGGTACCCACTTGATGCCAGACTGCTGATAGAGGAACTGTTGTTACCATGAAGAGGAAGAAGTCAACTTTTCGTAGATAACTTTGCCACATGTCGACAAAATCTTCATGAGCTTTGAGATTATTGCGCGTAAAATCTACTTTTATTTTACCCTCGTCAGTTACGGTAACGCGATTATTTGGGTCGGGGATATCTTCGCTAGTTAGCCACCAATCGACGGCATGATCCGCCATATATTTTAAAGTTGGCTGGGGTACATTCTCAGGAGAAAATAGTGCTAAACGGTTCCATTGCGACTTGCCTGTCATTTGAATTTGTCCCAGAGGATAATCATGGTCGGGACTGCCAAAATAGAAGTCGTTAAAACCCAGAGTTTTTTGAAACTTAACTGGATTTGGTTTTTCGGCGATCGCAACTATGGAAGAATGGTTGTGGAGCATCAAATTGCGTCCCAGCATGCCTGATGAATTACCTAAACCATGAGGGTGATGTTCGTTTTTCGATCTTAGTAGTAAAGCTGCGGAATTGATCGAACCAGCCGAAAGTACAAAGATATCGGCAGTATATTGTTCCTTGTTACCGTCTACCTCTACTTCTACCGCTTGAATTTTCTGACCGCTATCATCGGTGATTAGCCTAGTAACGAGAGTATTAATTTTGATTTCTACGTTATCGTAAGCCGTGGCAGGATCGACACAGGCGATTTGAGCATCCAGCTTGGCATCAATTTTACAGGGATAGGGGTCACAAGTAGCGCAGCGGATACATTTGCTATTATCAGGATCTTCGACATTGCGATCGACTGCTAGAGTCAGATGATGAGGATGCAAGCCAAGTTTTTCAAGTTCATCTGCCACTTCTTGCATCCTTGGTTCATGAGGCAAAGCGGGAAAGGGATATTCCGCAGACATTGGCGGTTCGGTGATATCTTCACCTTTATTGCCGTGGATCTTAAAAATACTTTCAGCACGGGTATAGTAAGTTTCCATGTCCTGATAGCTTAGTTCCCAAGCTGGAGAAACTCCTCCATGATGCTTTAACTCACCAAAATCTGACTCGCGCATTCTTTGCAAAGCTGCCCCGTAAACTTTGGTGTTTCCGCCCACATTATAAAAAGCCTGGGGTTTGAAGCTATTGTTGTCATGGTCTAGCCATTTCTCTTCCACCTGATACTTTCTACCTTGAAATATTGCGTCAGGGTTCCAGTTATCATCCTCTTTTGGTAAATATCCCCCTCGTTCAATGATTAAAATACGTTTACCTGTAGGGGCGAGGGAATAAGCTACAGTTCCGCCACCTGCACCTGCACCGATGATTATTAAGTCGTAATGATTCATTGCTTGATTATTTACTTACTGATTACTAACGATTTTTAAAATTCCTAAACAAGACTGGTGGGCATTATCTTAGTAGCTAGTTACTACTATGATATTAGCCATGCCCACTTTACATGGCTTTACAATCAGATTAAATCATGTCTTGCCAGTTAATTTCCGTATCTTTTACTGCTGCCGCCTCAGGCATTTTGCTCAGACGCATCAGTTCTGAGATTGCCGCAATATCGCGATCGCGATTTATTCCCGCCACTGCCATAATGTGATTATCTTTGAGATAGTAGACTAAGAATTCTGGTTGCTTAAGCTCAAGATTTCCCTCAACCTTAATTTCATCCCATTCTTCAGCATGTCCAACATAGCGTAGTTTAAGGTCATATTGACCCGACCAAAAGAAGGGAACGATTTGCTCGACCTGTTGTGGGCTTTTACCTAGCATATTAACTGCTGCCATCCGTCCATGCTGCGCTGCTAGTCGCCAGTGTTCAATACGAGTAGGTTCACCCATCGGCGCATAGGGAAAATGGGCAATATCACCTGCTGCATAGATATCGCTGATTTCAGTTTGCAGATAATTATTAACGGGAATACTGTGGTCTTTTTCCTCCAGTTTAATTCCTTTGAGATAGCTGGTATTAGGTTCGACACCAATACCTACAATAACCAAATCGGTAGCAATTTTTTCCCCGTTTGCTAAAATTGCATATTCAACTCTCTCATTGCCCATAAATTCGGTGGCTTTGGTCCCAAATTTAAACTCTACTCCGTTTGATTCGTGGACTTTCTGAAAGATTTTACCCAGCTTATCTCCGAGAATTTTTGCAAAAGGAACCTCACTAGGAGAAACCACCGTAACTTGTAATCCCTGTTGAGTTAGACTGGCTGCTGCTTCCATACCGATAAAGCTAGAACCAATTACCACCGCTTTTTTAGCATTTTTTACCGTATTTAAAATTGAGTCAACATCTTCTCGGCTGACGGATAGTAAATATATTTGCCAAATCTGCACCAGGAACATCTAGTTTTCGCGCTTAACCTCCAGTTGCTAAGAGCAGGAGTCAAATTCTAGACTAGAACTATCTTCAAAGGTAATCGTTTTATTTAGAGCATTTACTTCAGTTACAGCTTTACCAAAACGCAATTCAATATCGTGTTGATCGTAAAATTCGCAGCTTCGCAAAGATAAAGAATCGGCTTCTGCTTGACCTTGAAGATAATTCTTGCTTAGTTTGGTACGATCATAGGGCAGCCTTTTTTCTGCACTAATTAAAACTATCTTGCCCTGAAAACCCTTTTGACGCAGCATTTCTACCGCGGCTGTACCAGCTGCCCCTGCACCTAAAACAACAAAGGTTCGAGGATTTAAGCTAGGTTCATAGATTGCCATTTCTAAAGTACGCTGCTGAGGTATTGCTTATGGCAGTTTTACCAAAACCTGTTCACCTTCAACTCTCACAGAGAAATGAGTTAAAGAGTCTAAGCCAGGCGGTTCTTCCTGCTGTCCTGCGATCGCATTAAAACAGGCATTATGCCAAGGACAAACTATTCTTTCATTGCAAAGTATTCCCTTCGCTAAAGGTGCGCCATAGTGAGTACAAAATGCGCCAGTGGCATAATATCGATCGTTAATTCTAGATAACAATATTTGTGAGTCTTCTACCTCAATCTGCTGCATTTGCCCATTTTGCAGATCGTCAACTTTGGCTACAGCTATTTCTTTCATTAATCATTAAATATTAAACAGCAAACACTTATTTATCTCAACCGAATTAGAAAATTACCAAGAGATCAGCAATATTAAGCAATATTACGTTTATCATTGTCGATAAATATCTTTCTTTTGGTATCTGACTAAGGTACTAGATTGCATTTGGCAACGCCCACTTTCAAACTAAAGGCTAGCAAAAATCATTAGTTAAAAACAGGGTGTGAATCACTCTTTAAAATGGGTAAGAACCAGATACGCAGAGGGTTGTGAGTTTTCTATAATTATAACAACGCAGCAAAATCAACTTAGATTATTAAGTTAAACCTAAACATGAAAATACAATCATCTGTATTAGTTCCTCTCGGCTTTGGCAAATATGTACGTAGCGATCGCGTCACTGCTTTAGTGCCGATTGAAGAGGAAAGAGGTTCGGGCAGAAGGACTTTTGTTCACCTCGAAGGAGAAATTTCTCCTTTAGTCGCATCTCGTTCAGAATCAACTATTGTCCGTGATATTGTCCAAGAACCAAAAGAGATTACTCAGTCTCGGCAGCAACAGGAAATCTTGCGGGATTTACTCAGCGATTTAAGTCAGGTTAACGGTACTGTCCGTCGAATTAATCGTGATGAGGGTGGTTTAGATTTAGATCGACTCGAACAACGCATTCGTCAGGTAATCGAAGAAGAATAGTTAATAAGATAGATAAAACAAGTTAGGGACTTGCGGATAAATAGAATCCCAGGCATATTAAAAGATAACAAATTCCCAATTTAAATTTTAGAATGCAGCTAACAGAAAATGTCAAATCAACTTTCAAAGATGCAGCGGGGAAACTAACTGGCAATCGCAAACGAGATTTTATGGCAAAGGTTGCACTCGATTATTTTGAGGGTTCACCCCGCCGAGTGGAAACTGTTCTAGGTTGGAATCGACACAGTGTTCAAAGGGGTTTACACGAGAGAAAAACAGGGATTATCTGTCTAGATAACTATCAAGCAAGAGGCTGCCACAAAAGCGAGCTGAAGTTACCAAATTTGGAATTAGACATTCGTTCTCTAGTAGACTCTCAAGCTCAAGCTGATCCCAAGTTCCAAACTACTTTTTGTTATGCTCGTATTAGTGCGCCTTGCAGTGAGAGAGGCATTAATTCAAGATTCGGGATACACAGAAAAACAATTACCAACTCGCTCCTTCAATCGGGGAAATTCTGAATCGCTTGGGATATCGTTTTAAAAAACCCAAAAAATAAAGCCGCTCAAGAAGATTCCTCAAACTGATGCCATCTTTGAGAATGTTTTCCGCGAAAATCAACTAAGTAACCAGAATCCTAAATCCTTAAGAATTTCAATTGATAGCAAAGCCAAAGTCAAGATTGGTAATCTATCAAGAGGCGGAAAGGCACGAACAATTGAAGCCAAACAAGCTGACGACCACGATAATAAGTGGGAGAGTAAATTAGTACCTTTTGGCATTCTCAATACTGAGAATGACCAATTGTCGATTTATATGGGAGAGTCAGCCGAAACCAGTGATTTCATCGTCGATTGTTTAACAGCTTGGTGGTGGGAAAATAAACCTCAAAAGTCAGAACTTGATGAATGGGTAATTAATCTAGATGGAGGTGCAGCAACTCGAAGTAACCGAACCCAATTTATTAAACGCATGGTGGAATTATCTCAGACAATTGATTTAAAAATCCGATTAATTTCATGATCTCTGATCACAGCAAATATAATCAGATTGAACGATGTTGGGCAGCACTAGAAAACTATTGGAATGGTGCTATTTTAGATTCAGTTGAAACTGCCCTATTATGGGCAAGCAATATGAGATGGAAAGGAATTTCACCCATTGTCCAAAGGGTGGAAACCACTTATGAAAAAGGAATCAAAGTTTTACCTGACGAGTTAAAACACTATCAGCATTTCTGGCAAAGGTCTGAAATTTTACCCAAATGGGATATCACCATCACTCCCTCTTAGCTGGTATCTTTTTTACCTGCAAGTC
>CAVRWR010000169.1:0-14401 GCA_963724445.1 uncultured cyanobacterium
GAAGAAGAACAGCGCCAGGAAGACAGCCGAGGGGCTGTACCTGCTGGCGACGCTCAAGCCGCTGCGCGCGAACAAGCTCAGCGAGCTCATCCGCTTCGGGGAACCGAGCGCGAAGGTGACGGGGCGCTTCCTCATCGCCGGCGCCGAGCGGGAGATCTCCGTCGAGGTGATTCCCGGGGGGCGCACCGCCTTCGTCGACGGCAAGCGGGCGCAGGCGCTCGACGCCTACTTCGGCGGCGTCTCGGTGGTGGCCTTCACGCCAGACGATCTCTCGGTGGTGAAGGGCGGGCCTGACGGGCGGCGCGCGTTCCTCGACCGCAGCGTGTTCAACGTGGTGCCGGCCTACCTCGACGAGAGCCGCGAATACGCGCGCGCGCTCAAGAGCCGCAACAAGCTGCTGAAGGACCGCGCGCCGATGAGCCACCTGCAGGCGTGGGACGCGACGCTGGCGAAGCTGGGCGCGCGCCTGTGGGTGCGCCGGCGCGCGCTGATGGAGTCGTTGGTCGAGCGCGCGCGGGTGGCGTTCCAGCGCATCGGCCGCTCGCCCCTGGAAGCGCAGTGGAGCTACGAGCCCGCGCACCTGGGCGAGGGGTTGTCGTTCACCACCGCCTCCGAGCTGGAGCTCGCCGGGCGCATGCTCGCGCGCCTCGACGCGCGGCTCGCCCGCGACGTCGAGCGCGGCTTCACCTCGGTCGGCCCGCACGCCGACGACGTGGCCATCACCCTGGGCGACAAGCCCGCGCGCGCCTACGCCAGCCAGGGGCAGAGCCGCGCGCTGGTGCTCGCTTGGAAGGTCGCGGAGATCGAGAACCTGCAGCAGCACAACGGCTTCCTGCCGCTGCTGCTGCTCGACGACGTGTCGAGCGAGCTGGACCCCGAGCGCAACGCCTTCCTCATGGGGTACCTGGCGGACAGTGGCGCGCAGACGCTGCTGACCACCACCGACGCTGCGCTGGTGACGCGCGCGGCGGGGGCAGACACGAAGTGGTACCGCGTGCACGCGGGGAAGGTCGAGGCGAGCGCGGCGATCTCGCCGGCGCGCTGAGGGCGAGGAGGCGTTCCTCCGTCGGCGTGCTTCCTCGAGTGCCGCACGAGACGAAGGCGAGGCGCAGGGAACTCGCCGCTGCGGGTGGAGTGGGATCCCGAGCGGCTCGGAGGACGAGTTCTAATCGGGGCACCGATGCCTCGGGGACGGAGGGGGCCATGATGGCGGCCGGGCCCAGACGGACAGGCCCTCGGCGCCTGCTCTTCTTGACCTCGGTGACGAGGCTTCGAGGTGTTGACGTTCATCGGCTCGGGGGACCGGGTTCTCTTTCGCGGCCCATTGTCGATGATGCGAAAAGGCTGTAGTTTACTACTCGTTTACCGTGTCTTCGACAATGAAGCATGAATGACGTGTCCAATAATTCATGGTAGCGCCTGTTGTTATTATACTCAATACAATGATGAGAAGAATTCGGAGGATTGTTAGCGGTGTTGCAAATTCGTTTTTTGATTTCAATGACAGCAGGTCGTCCATTAAAGGATTTGTTACAGTATTATTTGTATGATTTTGGAACATTAATCAGCAATAATAGCAACACAATATTAACGTATTACTTTTCATCGCAGGAAAAGAAAAAGCCCTGAAAAGTCAGGGCTTTTATGTGCACCGGAAGAGAGTCGAACTCCTAACCCTCAGCTTCGTAGGCTGATGCTCTATCCAGTTGAGCTACCGGTGCATTTATCTTGGCAGCGAAACCCCTTGGGGTTGAGCTACCGGTGCGTGATTAAACTGTTTGCTAATATACAAATTTTCATTTTTTTTTCCAATGAATTTATTCTCTTTTCGCTTTTCGCGAATCAGAACGGCATAGCATAATGCTATTTTATAATGTTATATTTTTTTTGAATCAAACCAAAAACTTATTATTATTTTACGCTTTCCATCTTTTAAAATATGAAAACAACAAAAGTCCTCTTTGTCTGTCTCGGCAACATTTGCCGTTCCCCAGCTGCTGAAGGCGTAATGAAGAGTCTTGCTAAATCGCTTTCAATCGAAATTCAGTCTGCTGGAACTGCCGGATATCATATTGGTGAATTGCCGGATGTACGAATGAGATCACATGCTCGCAAACGCGGCTAAGCTGTAAAATACTTTTGACTAACCACTGCGCCAAACGATGTCTACGGCGAGAGGAATTATTTCCCGTTACTTTATTCCACCACAAAGAAAAAATTAGTTTAAAAGTAATACCAAATATTTTTAGCTGTCGCCAAAATGGTGAATAGGAATAGCTGCCTGAGAGTGATAAGTTAAGATTCTTGAGCGGTTTACTTTTGTGCCATTTCATAGAAATATTCGAGAATCGATCGATTTTGAACTGAGATTGAGATAAAAGCGATCGACGGTAGTCATTACTTAAGATTAAACAACCTATAAACAATCTAAGTCTAGCCTAGCTAATGGTTGGTTTAATTTGAGGTAATTTGAGCATAAAAGTAGTTAAAAATGCTGCGGAATCGTCGTCTAACGGTTCACTAGTAACTTCAATTGTGCCGTTCAAATGTTCTACTAAATACTGCACCAATGTTAAACCTAGACCTGTACCTGGGACAGCGCGATCGGTCACCCCTTTCCCGCGCCGAAACTTATCAAAAATAAAGGGCAGCTCGTCTGGCGTAATTCCCTCACCTACGTTAGCCACAGAAATGATAATATTCTCCTGCTCAATTGTCCGTTGGCTAGATACCGATACTTCAATGTTGGTCTGAGGATCGCAATACTTACCAGCATTTGACAATAGCTCGTTGAGAATATGTTTGAGACTTTCTTCATCCGTATGGATGTTCAACTCAGATGCAGAAAGCATGGTGGTTAGAGTAATTTCTCCCTGCGATCGCAGTTTAGCGGCAAAAGATTGAGTCACGACCTCAATGGTCTGCTTTAAATCGAATTCTTGGGGACTATAATCTAATTCTCCTGATTCTAACTGCTGTAGCGTCAGCAAGTCTTTGATCAAACTATATTCACGATTCCATTCCTGCTCTAAAATATCTAGATATTTTTCTCGCATTTCGGGCGGAATTTGAGCCTGTCGCAGCATTTTAATCGCTAGTTTCATGCTGGTTAACGGTGTTTTAAGCTCATGACTCATGCTATTCATAAAGTCATCCTTGAGCTGATTTAGCTTTTGTAGCTGTTGAATGTGCTGACGCATTTTAGCGGAAAGCTTTGCCTGCATATCCAGACTGGACTTAAGCTGTGCTGTTCGCTCATCAACAATTAGCTGCACCCGATTTAAGGTTTGATGGTGGACGATCGCCGTACTAATCTGAACACCGATCCAGTCAATCAGATCCAGTTCATCTTTAGACCAGTGGCGCAAAGAATTATGCTGTAGCACCAAAAAGCCCATAACCATTGCCGAATCTGTTTCACTAGTCTTCTTACCCATCAAAGGCATCATTAACAACGCGCTGCCAAAAGGATTGAGGGAGTCGGTAGTTAAATCGGGAAAAGCCGTGTCACAGGAGAAATATAGGCAATCTGGCGCGTTACGCCAGGCTTTTTGGCATAAATCTGAATTGTCTAAGCTAAAAGATACTTCTGGTTGCGATGGAGAATCTTCAACTTGAGAATTCCATTGACAGACAATTTTGGCAGTTCCTTTCACGGAGCTTTTTGCTCTTCCTTTTGCTCTTAGAGGATTTTGATACTTCAACAGTAAAATCATCCCGCGGTCGATTTTTAAAGCAGAACATGTCTCGACCAAACAATTATGAAACAAAGATTGGGGTTCATAACCTTGACTAATTTCTCGGCTCAAATTTTTGAGCAGACTTTGATATCGAGTTTTAGTCTGTGCCTGTTTTTTCAACTGTACTTGAGAAATTGCGATCGCCATAGAATCTAAAGTCTTGGTTAATAGTTCTTGTTCGGTTTGAGTCCAGGATGAGGATTGATTAAGCAATAAAACTAAGCCGTTAGTCTGATTCTGAAACTGAGTCACTGCCCCCAGCCAAGCAGTTTCTGGCAAGAGGTCTGGTAATAAATGATTGATGGCCTTGAAAAGAGGTGAGATAGGATCGATGATGAGGGAATTAGCAGAATGATGATTTAAAGATAGAAGATTTAGCGGCAGATGATTTAACTGAGCAAAAGCCAGTCCAGGTAAAGACTCCCTCTGCCAATAGCCAATTTCATCAACAAGAGAAAAATCAGCCAGGATGGAAACAACAAGACAAAAATCTGCTGTCAACAAATGACCAACCTTCTTGGCTAGATTTGACAAAATTGCTGAATTATCAGAAGTTTCTAAGACAACTTGTAGAATACTGCTGCCAAGATGCTCGTCGATGCCTGATACTTGTTGCATAGTAGTTAGATAAATCTCGCTGCTCAATAGTCAGGAGAGAGTTTAACAGGACATTAATTTTGAATCGTACAAATTAATAATTGATTCATCTTAGTTTAACCAGCTATTCTCTGCACTGAAGAAAAAATCAATTTCTTACCTAAGTCATAGATTACTCTTACAAAATTAACATTCCCATTTTTGAACAATAAATCTAGATCAATAACCATTTACAGTCGCTAAAAATGCTGAAATCCTCGATCTATATTTAATGTTGTTACGTTTGAATTATCGGCACTGACAATTTTTATTGCCAAATCCTGTGTTATTTCGCCAATAATAGCGGCATCACCCAACTCCTGCACTAGAGCTTGAGCGAATTCTAGGGGGAGACACAAGACTAATTCAAAATCTTCACCACCATAAAGCAGCCATTCCTCCGCCATCTCTCCTGCTAGCTTGATTAATCCAGAAAAGAGCGTTAGAGTCGATCGATTTATCTTGGCACCAACACCGCTAGCGCGACAAATCTGCTGGAGAGCATCTGCCAAGCCATCACTGCTGTCCATGCCTGCGATCGCAATTGAATCGGGAATTTTTGCCAAATAAGGTAAAATATCAAGTCGAGCCTTTGGTCGTTGATGAGCCGCGATTAACCTGTCCCGTTCTCTTGGTTCTAAATTATTCCCTTTGCTGGGATCGAGCAGTAGTTCTAATCCTCCACGAGATAGTCCGTGCAAACCTGTCACCACAATTGCGTCTCCTGGCTGTGCTAGATGGCGACGAATTGCTTGATCGGGAATTACTTCTCCCAAAGCTGTTATCGCCAAACTAGTTACCGTAGAACGGCAAACATCTCCACCTACGAGGGGAGTATTATAAATCCGAAGACAGGCATCAATCCCAGCATATAGCTCCTCAACCCAAGAGATAGTCTTATGCCCTGGTAAAGACAAACCAATAGTAATTCCTAAAGGACTAGCTCCCATGGCGGCTAAATCCGATAGATTAGCCGCTGTCGCTCGCCAGCCAACATCGAAAGCAGCGGTAGTGCGATCGCTAAAGTGAACTCCATCTACCAAAACATCAGTGGTAATTACTACTGATTTCTCAGGATCGGTAGCCAAAATTGCTCCATCATCACCAACTACATCTGGGGGACAAAAACGCTGCAATCTTTCTAATAAACCATGCTCCCCCAAATCTTCAACTAAAAGTTCATCACTCATTTTTAGCTCTTAAATCTTGAGCAAAATTATTTTGGTGGGCATAAATAAATATTCAAATTAGATTTTGGTAATTTACTTTTATGCCCACCCTACAATTCTGTTAACTGCTAACTGGACTTGGTTCCTTTAAATTCTCAATTCCCTCAATCACCTTGGCAGAGATGATTTTATCTCCTGCGGTTAGTTCTTCCAAGACTTCCTTGCCATCAATGAGATAACCAAAAACAGAATAGCGTCCATCCATTAAGTTATAACCAGGAGGCGTAATTTCAGTATCAAACTTGAAGAAGAAAAACTGAGAAGAGCCACCGTTAGGATCGTCAGCAGGACGAGCTAGAGCCATTGCTCCGTAGGCATTAAAAGGAATTGCTGGAACATCTAAGTAGCGACCGAGTTCCTCTAAAGTTTCTCCATATACAGGTAGATCGTCACCTTTGACCAGTACTTCTATTGGAATCGCTCGATATTCATTTGTCTGAGGATCGATAAAGCCATTGGCTTCGCCTGGAGGATCGCCAGCTTGCAAAATATAGAAATCTTCTGCACGATTAAAGTCCAAACCATCATAAAAACCACGGTTAACCAGATCGATAAAATTACCACCGTTCACGGGTGCGCTGTAGCCATCAACCACAACTTCAAGATCGCCTTTATTTGTCTCTATAGCGACCGTAGCTCGACCTAAAAGCTGAGGTAAGGAGGCGTATTCAGCAGGCACCTCAAAAGGGTAGCCAACTACCATTAATTCTTCCAAGTCAGTAACTAAATCAAGCAATTCTTTTCTTTTAAGATAGGTTGCTTCGCGATCTTTATGATCTACAATCTCTCTAAGTTGTTCTGCTTCATTTTTCAAGCGATCGACCAGAGATTCTGCTTGTGCCTTACGTTCCTCTGGAATAGACTCCAGTAGCTTATCTCGGCGAGCAGATAAAACATAGCTGGCATTAGAGAGATCTTTACCAATACCCTTCCAGCGCTTACCGCGCAACTGTCGAGAAATATCTTCTAAGTTTTTTTGCAGTTGTCTCACGGAATCATTCTCTATTGGTAGTGAATCTCGCAAAATAGCTTGAGGGTCTGTTACCGCATCTCCTTGAGCTAAAATAGCAGACGCTTGGGGTTGCCATCCCAAAATACTGATACCAAACAAAGCAAAAGAGAGAATTAGCGAGAAAAGCCGACTGGCAATCTTAGGAGAAAACCAATTAAACAGCATTTTTTTCAATGTATTCGATGTGTTCATATGAGATTCATAAATTTAATTTAAGCAAAGACGCGGATACAAAATAAATCAAATCTTCTATCGTGTATGTTCTTAGCAATCGATCTCCCTTGTCAACATTTCTTTACTTCCTGCGACGCTCCATGATGAATAAATTTGAGCAGCTTCAAAAATGGGGAAAGAAAGACCTAGATACCCATAGCTAATTTTTGATTGGATTTTACTTAATCGTTTATCTACCTTTCTACAGGGGGATCGAATCCTGATGTTCCTGTTAGAAGCGCTTCATCAGGTACAATTAAATGTCGATCATCTTTGCAAGTATTTTTAGCTTCATGATTTCTAGTAATGACTTTCGCACAGGAGTTACCGTCGAGCTAGATGGCTCTGTTTGGAGAGTAGTCGAGTTTTTACACGTCAAACCAGGTAAAGGCTCTGCTTTTGTGAGAACTAAACTTAAAAATGTCCAATCAGGGAACACCGTGGAAAAGACTTTTCGCGCAGGAGAAACCGTCCCTCAAGCGAATTTAGAAAAGCGCAGTATGCAGTATACCTATAAAGATGGAGAAGAATTTGTCTTTATGGATATGCAAACCTATGAAGAGACTCGCATGAATAGTGAAAATTTAGGCGATCGCATTAATTTTCTTAAAGAGGAAATGGAAGTTAATGTAATCTTCTGGGATGAAAAAGTTTTGGAAATAGAACTTCCCACCTCAGTAGTCTTGGAAATTACTGATACCGATCCAGGGGTAAAGGGAGATACTGCTACAGGAGGAACCAAGCCAGCAATTGTGGAAACAGGCGCGCAAGTTATGGTGCCTTTATTTATTACCATTGGTGAAAAAATCAAAGTCGATACCCGCGACGGTTCTTATTTGGGTCGAGAAAATTAGTCCTTAAATTAAATTTAGGCAATAATTGGCATGTTACTCAATCTTGGTAGATATGTAATACTGCAAGCCTAATTTTAGAAAATGGCAAAAATCACTTTTAATATACGGTTGTATAGTTTGTGTCTATAAATTTTCAAGAACTCCGCGAATTATTAGGGACGATCTCTCAAACTGACATTACGGAGTTGGTTCTCAAAAATGATGATTTTGAATTGACGGTGCGCCAGGAAAAAGGTGTAATTGCGCTTCCTCAAGCTGTAGCGTCCCCTCCTCAAGTGATGGAAACTCCCATGTCCGCGCCGACGGTAGTTGCCCCAGCGGTGGTTCCCAGTCCTGCTTCAGAAACTCCTGCTACGCCAACGGTAGATGATAAGAAATGGGTTGACGTAACCTCGCCGATGGTAGGGACATATTACTCTGCCCCCGCTCCTGACGAAGATCCCTTTGTTGCAGTTGGCGATCGCATTAATAAAGGCGATACGGTATGTATTATTGAAGCGATGAAGCTGATGAATGAAATTGAAGGGGAAGTTACAGGACAGGTTATGGAAATATCGGTGGAAAATGGCGAACCTGTGGAGTTTGGTCAAGTTTTAATGCGAGTTAAGCCAGGCTAAAAAGGGATAAGAGATGAGGAGTTAAATAATTAAGAATTAAGATCATGGAAGTCCTGACAATTGTGCTGGCGAGTTTGTTGTCCCTGGGTTCTGGTGGGGGTGCTGTTTTGGATGCGATCGCTCAAGGACGTATTGGCTCGAAAATTATTAGCGTCGAAGAACAGTCAGTAAGAATCGACAACCAGCCTAATTATCAAGCTGCTCAAGGAAAGCTGGATCGAGTCAGAATTGCCAGTAGAGGAGTCAAAATTAAGCCTGGGATAAGAATTGCTGAAGTAGACCTGGAAACCGACCAAGTAGTGCTAAAACTGGCAAAATTGAAACTTGACAGTATAAGTGACCTGCAAAAATCCTTAATTAGACCTGCCACAGGGGCAGCCAGACTTGTTTTTACGGAACAAGATCTTAACCAAGCTTTGCAATCCCCTGAGATTGTGGCACAGCTACAAAATACGCTAAACCGTCTGATTGTCAGCAAGGCTGGTTCAACTAACATTGCTTATCAGCTATCAGACCTCCAGCTAGAATTGCTCCCTGCAAATCATTTAGAACTAGGCTTTAACCTCAGTCGACCCAGACCATCCTTTAAGCCAGACCAAAGAAAGGGAACAAGAATGGGAACTTCTAGAAGCAATATTGCCTCTAGGGAATTAAACATTACTTTGTCTCTAGAGATTCGAGCGATCGACGGTAAAAAAGTTCAAATAATCGATCCCCAAGGAACAGTTAATGGTCGCCCAATGTCATCCAGACTACTCCAAGGTTTTGCGGCGGGAATTGGCGATCGCTTTGACTTAAATTCTCTGTCAGCCGACGGAATCCTAGCACGTATCTTACAATTAGAGATTAATGAGGATGAATTGCAGTTGGTCAGTTTCGTCAGACTAGAAACCAAGATGCAGGAGTCTTCAGCCGAGATCAAAGTATTTCCTTAAACAGGAGCGTAATCCATGTCGGATCGTAATCAAAACCGTTTTTCTCTGACTGTGGTGGCAGCCATCACAGGGCTTATTTTAGCTGCGGGGGCAGGTGCTGCCTGGTGGGCAAAATCTAGCCTCGATCAACAGGCACAAGTCTCTCAACCAAACCCCTCTCCCATCACTAAGGAAGAAAAGACCGTGGTGCCAGAGGCAATTACTCAAGAAAAAGTTGTTGAGATTTGTTGGCTCAATCCTACTGGGGACAGTATTGAATTAGTTCCCAGCAGGATGACTTTTAGCAAGTCAATTAAATCTGAGGGAGTTTTGGCAACTGCCCTAGAAACTTTATTAGCTCAACCACCAAAAGATTCACCCTACACGACAGCTATTCCAGCAGGAACAAAGCTACTTGCTTTGTCCACCGATAAATCGGGAATTCATCTAAATTTATCTCAGGAATTTGTCTCTGGAGGCGGAAGTGCTTCGATGAGTAGCCGTTTAGCTCAGGTTCTATTTACCGTTACTAGCTCTGCTAATGATGAGGACAAGCCTGTCTGGATTAGCGTCGAGGGAAAACCGTTAGAAAATTTGGGACAAGAAGGAATTGTCGTTAGTCAACCAATGACTAGAAAAGATTTTAGGGATAACTTTGAAAATTTTTATTCTTTAAAGCCTAATTTTATTGTATTTGCTTAAGTTTCAATTAATTACTTATTTCTCAAGCTAGTTTAGACTTCATCAATTATTTTTATTAGTCTCACTGACGATTTTGTCAAAATACCAATTTAATAAGGGAGTCAACAAACTATGGAACCGATTTAAAATAGTCAGCTCTGTTCCAGGGGCGATCGCAAATCTTTTGTGTTCTACCCCCCAGAGAATTTGCTCTGCCACAGCCGTAGCAGTCCAGGTTTTGGCGGTGGCGGTGATTTTCTTGGTTTCTGCGGGTTTAATTTTGTTTTCTGCTACTAGCTGAGGTGTATCTGTATCAGGAGGATAAGCAATAGTTAAGTTGATCCCTTGGGGCTTTAGTTCTCCCCGCAAAGATTCTGCTAAACCCCGCAAAGCAAACTTAGAAGGGCAATAAGCACTGTAGCCATAGATCCCGATCAATCCTGCCCCAGAAGAGATCAAGACGATACTGCCGCTTTTTCGTTCTAGCATTTTGGGCAATACTGCTTTGATGCTGTAAAGGGTGCCAAAATAGTTCACTGCCATGGTTTGTTCAAAGACTTTGAGCGGAATCTGCACAAAATATCCAGGATGAGCCATTCCTGCGGAGGTAATTAATAACTCTGGTGTTCCTAATTTAGCGATCGCTTGACCGATAGCTTCGGCGATTGACGGTTGATGGCTAACATCGGCAGTGGTAGTAAAAATGTCCTGAGTTGGGTTCAGGGTAACTGCCATAATTTCTTGCCGAGCAGTCTCTAATTTTTGGCGATCGCGAGCAATCAGAGTAATATTTGCTCCCTGTTGCGCCAGTAGTATGGCCAATGCCTTGCCAATTCCACTAGAACCGCCCGTAATAATTACGTGTTGATTATGATATGTCATCGTTTAGCTTGAAACAAGGATGGTAACAATTGACAACTGATAAATATACTGAACTTTTAGTTGGTAGACTATTTTTTTCAGCGTATTACTAAATGTCAAAAGTTGTAAACAAAGATTACTATGTGACTACAGCTTTATTTTATTTGCGATCGCTTTAAATCTTGATGATGCTAGCCAAGCAATACCCACCTTTGCGCCGAAAAATTAGAAGATGGATTAGCAAATTAACGTTAATCACGATAGTTGTTTCCCTGTGCTGTTATGTTTACGGGACGAAAATAGAGCCAAACTGGATTGAAATAGTCCCGTTGCAGCTAACAATTCCCAATTTAGGTCGAGCATTTGACAATTTCAAGCTAGTGCAGATCAGCGATCTGCATTCTAATAAATTTATGCCCCAAGAGCGATTGGCAAGAATTATTCGACTAGTCAATCAACAACAGCCAGATGCGATCGCTATTACGGGAGATTTCATCACCAAAGGCAGTCGTTTTGATGAAGAGCAGCTCAAGTCAATTTTAAGCCAGCTACATTCCAAGTCGGTAACGTTGGCAGTATTAGGTAATCACGATCATTGGATAACGAGAACAGATCGGCTCAAACAGGTTTTATGGTCAAGCAAAATTGTCAATCTAGATAATGAGGTTTATCTCGTCGAACGCCAGGGAAAAAAATTAGCCTTTGCTGGACTTGACGATCCCTACTGGGGAAGACCAGATTTAAGAAAAACAATTGCTCAACTACCAGATGGTGTACCTGCCGTATTGCTAGTTCATGAACCAGATTACATCGAGCAAAGTGCCAAAACTCATAAATTTGTGCTGCAACTGTCGGGTCATTCTCACGGAGGACAAGTTAGATTGCCTTTTCTCAATCCTTTGGTTCTACCTCGCGGGGGCGAAAAATACTTTGCTGGATTAAACCAGGTAGAAGATACTATTACCTACACTAACCGTGGCTTAGGGATGACTAACTTACCTCTACGCTTTGGTAGTCGCCCCGAAATAACTGTATTCACCCTCCATAGTCCAACTTAAATCGTGAAGCGGTTAGCTTTAAGCTATCCTGCTTTTGTAGCAATCTTAATTACCTGCATTAAATCCTCAACGTTTCTATGTTTAACAGGTAGCAAGCAAGGATAGACATTTAAGCCTTCAATCTGATTTGCGGCTTCGGTAGTTCGAGTATCCAACGTAATTAACGGCAGCGCCGATAAATGTTCAGATGCTTGGAGCGATCGCAAATAGGCGTTCGGTTGGATGATTTGATAGCCATCTAGGATAATTACGTCTAAATGCCAAATACGAGCTAAATTATGGGCTTGTTCCAAACTATCTGCTTCGATGATACGATATTGAAAATCTAGTTGCTGTTCGTTGTTCTCAGACCAGCTTTTGAGGTCAAAGTTTGAGTCACGGTGATGGGCTTGAGGATCGATTGCATCTAACTCTGGATAGAGACAAAGAATAGTTAGATTATGCTTGGCTTTTACTATTGGGGTAGGATCGGCAGAAGGATTAACAGGTAATTGGCGATCGCTATTACTATTGCTTTTGGGTAGCAGTAGAGTAAATTGACATCGATCTACGGAATGCTCCCTAGTTATGCTGCCTCGAATAAGGCTTGCTAAGTATTCAGCAATAACCAAATCTAATCCTGAATCTAGTGAAGGTGGACTATCGGAAATTAATAATGAAGCACTGTGCTTGATTAAGTTACCGCTAATGCTAATTGCCTTTTCTCCCTGAAAACTCTTGATTTCAATCTCTAAAGGTGCTTCAGGCTCGCAAAGACGTATCGTCTCCCAGATTAAATGAGTTAGTGCTAGGGATAAGGATGATTTATTAGCGATTGCCATTTCTGTTCCCAGCTCAACATTTAACTTTAGTTGAGCAACACAAACTCCGACTTTAAAATCTACTGTGTTTGTAGCTTGAATCTTGGTCAGAATTTGTTGATAAAGCTGACGGCACAACAATTCCAAATTAACGAGTTCTGGTTCGGTAGTGGATTGAGCAGCTAAATTGGAAAGTCTAAGCAGATCATCGACAATATCCATCATCTTTTTACCACTCTGATGAATTAGCTTCACATAACGAGCTTGACGTTGATTTAAATCACCTAGTTTTTGTCCTTTGAGGAGACTCGATAAACCAACTATTGCCGTTACAGGAGATTTCAGCTCATGACTGACTGTCGCCAAAAAATTGTTAGCTGTGGTTGCAGCTTTTGAGGGATTGACTGTGCCAAAATCAGGGGAAGAAGTTAAGAGAATCTTGGTCGCTAAAATCAAGTAACATGGCTCATCTTCCCCCAAAAACTGTTTTTCTGCTGTCAAAGGAACTTTAAGATAATTCCAATCTAGTCCTGGCTCTATTTCGATACTTAATTGAGAATTCAATAAGAGCGATAATTCCTGCGGTTGCTGATTTTGATTTGACTCATAAAATGTCGGATTGGCTGGCGATTTTTTTGTCACCGAGTCTAAATGAGGAGCTAGAGTTGAGGAATCCAAGAGCAATTCTGAAAAATCGTTATCTTGCTGTCTAAGCCACCAGCTTGCAATAATTTCAGTATCCAATTGGTCTGCTGGCAGCAAATTTTGCTTGTCAGTAGATATTTCTAGCCAATACTGATTAAGATAAAGGTCTTTTCCTGACGCTGTCTGTATTTTGAGCGGTAAAGCAACGGAATCAATCAAACTACTTAGGCTACTCAAACTGCCAAAAGACGACTTTTGGGAGGTATTTTTAGTAGGCTGTTTAACTTCTGAGGCTAAATATCTAATTACTTTATTGCGATCGATCTGTCCCTGTAACTCTCCCGTTGCGTCAACAATTAAATATTCATTTTGACGATCGAATATAAATTCAGACTCTAAACAATCGATAAACTCATCCAGCTTGCTGTCAGCCTGCAAAACTATCGCCGATCTGACGATAGAGTTAAAATCACGATTTGATAGATGAGGAATACTTTGTTGATACGAAATATTTCTGGGATAAGCAACTAAAGCACTCCTTTCTCCTAGACAGGCTTCATTCAAAAATGAAACTAGATCTCTCGAGTTAATAATTCCCCAGCTTTGATTCTTCAAAGGAATTGCCAGCACTTTGCAACTTGAATAATGAAAGATATGCAGAATACTGTCCAAATCTGCCTCTGGCTGGCAAATCGGAATTGGATAGACAAAATCTTGAAGCAAAGAGGAATTAAAAGCAGAATTACTAAGCATCGTTGTTAGGTTCTTGTTTCCAGGAGCAAGTTCAACTCAAATTTGAGAGCCAAATTCCTGAGTATATTAATTATGAAGATGAATTTGCCATTAATTACTCAACGCGAATTAGCTCAGTGATTTATATCTATCACCAAAAAGTCCTAAACGAAAAAGTTATATTGTTAATGTTAGTATGCTCTGCGAATAAAATGAATCTAGATTAAGGTTGCGTTTTATTACATTTCGCAAAGAGACGCGATAAATGTTAATTTTTTATTAAAGGTTTTTTCTCAGTTGATGTCATGTCATCTCCAATTCTTTGAGCAATTCCGACGCGCATCCTACGATTCACCTACGGTAGAATCGTAGGATGCGGAGGCTTCAACCTAGCGGGGGAATCTTGATT
>CAVRWR010000170.1:0-21109 GCA_963724445.1 uncultured cyanobacterium
TTGAGGTTTTAACTAGGTTGTTGAGAGTTATGAGTGAATCTTCCTGCTTGAGACTCTCACGATAGGCAGTAACTGCTTCTTGATATTTACCCATACCGCTATTCGCATTTCCCAAAATTCTCCAGGCAAAAGCTTTGGTATGGTTATCGTTATCCAGACTAAGAAGATCTTCTGCTAGCTTTTTTTGCTCGATTAAAGTCTCCTGTTTGAATTAACTGATTTGCTTTTTCAAGTTGGCTGAAATTTCTTTCGCTAGCTTCAGCCAGACTACAAGGCGACATCAAAAGCCAAAAGGCAAAAATAAACCTAATTAAACCGTTTATTTTAGAGGCTTCTTTGGATTTTTCTATGTTAACAAATTTATTTTTTTGCAAATTAAATTACTAAAATCTTTTCAATATATAGTACGGTATGCTCACGAACATATCAAAATAAAATATGAAGAAGTATTTTACTAGCTTATTTTTAATTATAGTAGTTAGCATTCTACTAGTTCCTAGAAAGTCTATTGCTAACTTATTAGGTAATTATAAAACTCCTAAAAAAGCAGTTAAGGTAGATCAAAGAAGGGTGGTTGGTAGCGGTTCTCGCTCTCAATGCCAGCCTTTGGTAGAAGCAGAATCTATAGAGTTAATGGTTCCTGAAGAGGAAATAGCGCATAAAACTCTAAGCTCTCGTCCTTCACTATACATTTACTCACGCCATCTACAAGCAATTTCAGTAGAATTTAACTTAATCAACTTAATCAACTTAAACACAATGCTTACAGAGTCTTTAGAAGTTGTTCCTGGAATAACTAAAGTAAAATTACCCAAGACAATTAAGCTACAAGATAAAACATTATATTCTTGGAATATTGCTATCCCCTGTAAAAATAATCAAGATAATTATCAATCAGTCTTGAACGCAGCAATTGAAAAAGTATCAATTTCTTCATTCAGAGGAGATCGATCACAATCTAAAGTTGATTTAATTAACTTTTATAATGAGAACGGAATCTGGTATGAAAGTGTAGACTTAGCTTTAGAACTAGCAGAAACTAGCAAACAGCCAATTTCGTTTGATAACGAGCCGAAGGAAGTAATATTTTGGAAAGGTTTATTAGATTTGGAAAACTAAAAGGAAATATCTATACATTCGTATCTTTATTCGTAATTCTGCCAATACTTTTGCTACAGTATTCTGGGTTATTACAACCTTGGGAACTGGCTCTATACGACGCATTATTCTGGCTGAAGCCTTCTGAAACAGTAGATGAAAATATAGTAATAGTAGAGTGGGACGAACGTAGTATTAGGCAACTATCAGAACCGATTATCAGCGATCGCACTTTAGCAGAAGCTCTAGATAAAATTATCCAGCAAAAACCTAGAGTTATTGGTTTAGATCTCTATCGAGATCTACCTGTACCTGCTTATAAATTGAGCAAACAAGAGAATCAGGCAGCCTACAAATTTTTAATAAATATTCTAGCCAATAATCGCGAGATAATTGGTATAAAAAAGACTATTGAACCTACTGTATCGCCGTCTCAGATCTTAGAGCAAAAGGAAAGAGTAACCGCCTCCGATCTGCCAGCCGACTCCGATTTTCGTGTCCGTCGAGCTTATATTTTTCCTTACACGGACGATCGAGACCCAGGTACGGGAATTGGAGTGCCTTATGTTGGTGTAGTACTGGGCTATAAGTTCTTAGAGCAAGAAGGTTGGGGAGCAGATAATGCTTCTAACGGGATCAAATTTTATCGCCAAAACAAGCATTTTACTCTTAAAGCCATACCGAAGAATAGCTATCTATTTGAAGATTCAGGGCTAGATTTTTTAGTTAACTGGCGTGTAACCAAAAATCAACCGAGTTTTACTAGAGTTTCAATAATAGATCTAATTGACAACAAAACCCTTCCAAGCACATTTGAGGATTGTTTAGTCGTAGTTGGGAACACCACTAGCTATAGCGGTGATATTCACAATACTTCGATCAGCCGTTGGAAACCAAGGGAATCGACAATAAACGAACAATGGACTGAAGGTGTTAACATTGTTGCTCATGTTGCAAGTTCAATTATCCGTGCCGCTATAAACGATAGAAATCTAATCTCTATAACCCCCCAGTGGCTCGAAATGCTCTTGTTATTTGTCACTGTCTTTGGTTTAGCAAAACTTTCAAACAAATATTTTTTAGACCATAAGACATTCATGACGGTACAGTGGGCAACTCTGTTTTGTAGCATTGGCTTAATAACAGTTCTCTTGCTGATCGGCAGGTGCTTATTTAACATTTATGGAGTATGGCTCAATATTGTGCCTTCTGGTCTGGCAATTATCTGGAGTTGGATTGCATTAACTAGCTATTTTCAATCAAAAAAAGAGCAAAGAGACTTCAATTATCTCAAGTTATTAATTAGAGATTTTAAGCATAATATTGGTAGTGTTTCAGCTCATATAGCTTCTTGTAATCGTGGAATAGTGCGCTACGTCAACGATGTCAAAAGTCAACTGCTAAACGAGTACAGAGAACTAGGAATCGATGATGATGAATTTAACTCAACTGAATACTATCACCAACTAAAGTCTATTGAGAAGAGAACTAATGCTATTCAGTTTGAAATTTCTAGAATTAACAACTATCAAAAACGAACCTCCGATTTCTTAGAACACGTTTACTCCTCCAATAATTCTCATTCATTAAAGGCAGTCGATGTTAACCAAATTGTTTTTGCTACAGCCCAAAACTGTATTAATCAGCAAAAAAGCAAAACCAAACCAAGATTAATCGAAAAGCGAGATGAAAGAATTCCCTTACTAAAGATCCGTTCTGAATATTTGCCAATAATTGTGGAAAATTTGGTAACTAACGCTTGCTATGCAGTAAGTTCAAATAATTCAAATAATTCGCCTTGGATTAAGGTGGGGACGAAAAATCATCGACGATTTATCGAATTGTACGTAGAAGACAATGGAATCGGCATGACTCAAGCCCAACAAAAGGAAGTCTTCATGCCATTTATTTTCTTCCGTCCAGACGGTCAGGGAATTGGTTTGTCTCTGGTTGCTCAAATTATTAATAGTTTTAGTGGTTCGATCAAACTCAAAAGCAAAATTAGTCAAGGTAGCAAATTTAGTTTGAAAATTCCTAAGCATTGATACATCAAGATTTTTCGCTTCAGTCGAAGAGAGTGAAAGTTAAAGTCGTGCGATCGCTAAACGAACTGGAAAAATCTTCTTGAGGATCGATTAATGGAATTCCGTGAACCACTCGGAAATTGAGCAAATTAAATAATGAATATTCAATTCCCAAGCCGATAGACAAAAGGTCGTTTAAGCCATCTTGCTCAAGATTATTGTTCCAGACCTTACCGCCTTCAACAAAGGTTAATAGCTTAATTTGCGAGTTTTGGTTTATTTGAATTGAATATTGGACTTCAGTTGAAAGAAAAAAACCATTGTCACCTAAAGTAAAATTTTGCTGATATCCTCTAACACTACCAGTGCCGCCAAGAGAAATTTGTGAAACTGGTAGAAGTTGATCGGGGGTAAGTTGTAGAGCAAATTGAGAATACAAATTTAGTTTTGAAGAAAGTTTTCTTAAGTTTTCTGCCTTAAGTAGCCAGTTCCAATATAAAGAGTCTCTACCTTGTTCAGAAATTGTAGGATTAAATACATCTATACCAATATCAAACTGGCTACTAAGCAACAGGGAGCTATTATTACTTCTGGTGCTATAATTTTGCTGAAAAGACAATTCTGAGACGTGACTATTACCATTGTCCAAGCCTTCAACAAAAGCGAAGGAAAAGTCATCTAAAACAAAAGTTTCGCTATCGATCAACTTGAATGATAATCCAAGATCTAATTGGGAATTAGTTTGTAGCTTAAAAGACTGATTAAGACCTATTTGATAAGACTGGAAATCTCCAGTAATATCAAGTGGGGCAATATCATCTTCTATAAGTTCGCTACGAGCATTGGTATAGCCTACAAGCAGGTTAGTATCATACTTATTAACTGGGATAGAATAATCTAGAGATATTCGCTCCAGCCCCTCTGTTTTAGCAAAAGATAATATAGCGCGATCGCCGTAGCCAAAAACATCAAGTCCAAAACGTGCATTGCCACCATAGCTGCCAACACCTGGAGCATAAGCATTGCTAAAAGAAAACTGCCTTGATAACCGAGGTTTTTCTATAATCTTAAGTGCCAGATTAAGTTGACCAGAATCTGTACTTGTTAGCTCTGCGCTAATTTTCTCGATGAATGGTTTGTTTTGAAGCTGTTCTAAATACTTTTTTAGTAAGTTGATATTAAAAATTTTGTTTTGAATTGGAATACGTTCTAACAAATAGTCTCGATCGGTAAAAGTTTGATTTAAAATCTCTATTTTGGTAACTTCACCTTCTACAACGTTAATAGTAACCTCATTTCCAGTAGGCTTTTGTGGCGGTAAATAAGCACCACTACTAATATATCCTGCTGCTACATAGTAGTCTGTAATAGTCAATCTAAGAGTCAATAAGTCGGAAAAGGAAAGTGGCTTGTCTTCACCTCCCAAGATACTTTTAAGTTCGCGGTCACTAAAAATACTGTTGCCAACTATCTTGATGTCTTTAATAGTAATTGTTGTTTTTTCAGATGTAGATTGTTGTGCTGAAGATACTTTAGAACTTAGCAATAATGCAACAGTTACTAATAAGAAAATGAAATTCTTTCTAAACATGTAATCAAAGTTGTTTTTCTTTATCAATTAACTTTTACTATTTACTTTATTTTTTTTATTAGATGATAAAGGTATACATAGTTTATCACGAAACCTATAGTTTAAATTGCAAAATAAATAGGTTAAATTAAGTATTTATTTTAAGATTACTTTTTAAGTTGAGTTTTAAAAGTAATCTGTTTGTTTCATTATCAACAATGGAAAACAATATATACGGTACTTACTCCTAAACACAAAAGCACTATATTCGCCATCGTAAATGTTACATAAGACTAAGACAGTTGCCAACTCTACCTAGTAAAGTGAATATTCAAGCCTTACTTAATTGAAATCTTTGAACTTTTTTTCATCTACTTTCCGACTATAATTATAACTACAAATATAACAAGTCAAATCATAAAGATTTTATGTAGTTTATGTCCCAGGCTTTAAATAAAACGCAGAATCAAGAAGAAGTAAAGTATTTGGTAATCGACGACGAAATTGCCGCAAATGAAGTATACCAGACTGATTTTGTAGCAGATATAAATTTGCCTAACACTACGCCAATATTTGTGGCTAGCTGCGAAGAAGCGATTTGGGCAATTACTAACCAACCAGATATTTGCTTGTGTTTTTTGGACTATAGGCTCCCTCACAGTATTGATGAAACCCGTAATCCTGTTTTTGATGAAACTACATCTTCAGGGTTAACGTTAATTCCTAAAATTAATGCATTAAGTGAAAAGCTATTAATTATAGTATTTTCAGCCTATGTAAAGAAAACTAATTTGATAGCGCAGGCAAAAACCTATTCAAATTTATCAAACGTGATTGGCTATATAGAAAAAAGTGAATCAGCTAAGGTTCTACGGGACTTTTTCCTTATAGCTTTACAAAAATCAGGGATAAAACTGGCTTCCCAAAGGGTAGTTGACAAGACATCTTCCAGCAAGTCAACATTTTCTTATGATGGTCTTAGTCAGCCTACCAGAGATTTAATTCTAGAAAAAACCAAATTAATTAATGTAACTTTAAAAAGAACAGCCCAAGATGTTGTAAATATTGGTAGATACATTAGTGAGGTTAAGAAGGCTTTACCTCATGGTCAATTTGATAACTGGGTAGATTCAGAACTGGGATTGAGTAAAATGGCAGCTTCTCGATTCGTCAGAGCATACGAAAGGTTTAAATCTATTGATTTGTCAGAAATTGATATAGTTCCCACAGCCATGTACAATCTGGCTACAGCAACTGTATCGAATGAGACTTTTGATCAAATCATTGAAGAGGGCAAGAGTGGAAAGAGCATTACTGTGGAGGTAGCCAAAGCAGCTCAGTCTCGAACTACCAATAACAAATTAGATAACAAGAGTAAGACACTCTCAGAAAAAGAAAACAAGTCTAATAATATTTTAGATTTACCCCAAAAAGCGGCAACAACAATTCAGTCTCAAAACACTACCGATAGCAAATTAGATAACAAGAGTAAGACACTCTCAGAAAAAGAGAATAAGTCTAATAATATTTTTTTACCCCAAGAAATAGTAAAGGTAATTCCGCAGCAGAAAGAATGGCATCTGGGTCGCCACCGTCTCTACTGCTATAATCCCAATGATCGTCGATTTATTGAGGCTATTCCTTCAGAGGTAGCTTTAGTTTTAAGCTTTCCAATGGATAAGAATTGGAGTTTTGACTATACTGGATATATTACTAGCAACACTTTCTACTCTCAAATTCCAGACGATTTAGCTGCTGTTAAATTTGATTACTGTAGTGATATAGTTCAAGATGTAACCGAAGATGGTGATACGGTAGTAGTTTGCTTTATTCCTCACCCTAAAGTTATAAATCTGCTAGACAAATTAAAATGTACTACTTATATTGCCGATCCTAACCTGGAAAATTGTTTAACCTTGGTCAATAGCACAAAATTGGACGGTAGCGACAAGGACAGCTAAGTTTAGGATGACAAACGTAACAGAATGTTATATTTACTTTAATTTCTGGGATATATAAAATACTTAGCCATATCATATTTTCGCCGATTATTTAAATCTTGCAAAATCAAAAGAATAAAATATATCAGGGTGAAAGAGCCAGAAGAATGAAATTATCAAAAAATGAACTTACTAATAGTTGAAAGCCCTGGAAAAATTAAAAAACTCAAGAAAATTCTAGGAGCAGGTTGGATTGTAAGAGCCAGCATGGGTCATTTCCGAACCCTGGCTAAAGACGGAGAAGATAATCTTGGGTTTGATTTTGTAGGCGATCGCGTAAAAATGCGATTTGGTGCCAAGGATGCTAAATCGAAGAAAATAATTAAGGATCTCAAAGACGCTACAGCAAAAGCATCAAAAGTATATGTGGCTACCGATCCCGACCGTGAGGGAGAAGTGATTGCTTGGCATATTTTTGAAATTCTCAAAGGCGAGCGTAATAATCTTGTTAGAGTATCTTTTTCCGAAATAACTGAAAAAGCCGTTAGAAATGCGCTCGCGCTTCCCAGACAACTCGATTTAAACCTGGTAGGTTCGGGTTTAGCTCGTTCTTGCCTGGACAAATTAGTTGGGTTTAAAGGATCTCCTTTGGTCTGGAATTTAGGAGCTAAAAGTGTAGGCAGAGTTCAATCTGCGGTGCTACATTTAGTTTGTCAACGAGAACTAGCTATCAAGAATTTCCAACCTGTAGATTATTTTTCAGTTTTTGTAGAATACGCTGAAGGATTCAAATCTTTCTACAGTCATGGTGGATTAGTAACTAAATCAACTACACCAGATTCTGAACCTACTAAGCCTCAGATCGAATCAGTTAGAATTTATCAGCGTGATGAAGCAGAAACCTTAATTGAAATAGCCAAGAGTTCTTCCCATAAGATTGTCAAAGTCGAGCAAAAGACAATATCTAAAAGTCCACCACCACCCTTTATAACTTCTTCTCTCCAGCAAGAATCAGGCTCGAAACTTGGCTTTAGTCCAGACCAGACAATGAAAGTTGCTCAGTCTCTCTACGAAAAGGGGCTAATTACTTATATGCGGACTGATTCTGTTGTTCTTTCCGAAGAATTTTGTTCGACGGCTAAAGCTTGGCTCCAAGAAAAAGACCCTCACAATGTACCCTCAAAACAAAGTAAACATAGAGTCAGTAAAAATAGCCAGGAAGCCCATGAAGCGATACGTCCCAGTAATTTAAGCTATTCTTCTGTCCAGCTTAAACAAGAAATTTCTTCAGAGGAATTTGATTTATATCTCTTGATTTGGAAACGAGCGCTCGCCTCTCAATGCCGTCCTGCTTTAATCGATAAAACTACAGTCTTATCTCAATCGGACTCAGTGTTTTGGAAAGCCAAAGGTCAAATAGTAAAGTTTCTCGGCTATGCCAAGTATTGGAATAATCTTAGTGCTAATAGCCAGTTACCCGACGTTGATGAGTCTCAAACCCTCAATTTAGCAAAAGCCGAAATTGAGTCTAAAAGAACTTCTCCCCCATCTCGCTATGGAGAACCTCAATTAGTAGCTTTAATGGAAAAAAAAGGCATTGGAAGACCTAGTACCTACTCATCATCAATCAAAACTATTAAAACCCGCGACTACGTCAAAATTAGCCAGAAGAAGCTTATTCCTACAGAGTTGGGCATGACGGTGGATTCTTTTCTTGGCAAAAACTTTTCGGATTTGATCGATGCTGAATTCACCGCTGGCATGGAATCTTCCTTGGATCGAGATTGCTCACGGAAAGAAAAATCGTGGCAGCCTTACTTGACTGGCTGGAATCAAACCTATTTCTCACCAGCTTTAGCCCAAGCAAGATCAGTTTTGCCAGAATCTTCGAGAAAACCTAAAGGCAAAATAAGCCCATCAGACTATAAATGCCCCGTCTGCGATAAGAATCTCGAACAATATGATTATTTCAAGGCAGAGGAACAAAAGTCTTTGCTGCGCTGTTCTGACCCCAGATCAAGAAATAAATCAAATCATAAGCAAGTAGTGTTTTTCAAAACTCGTAATGGTAACTGGTGGAGCAAGAAGTTTGGCGAGCTGGGAGAGCCAAACTTCTCACCAAATATGAAAAGTAAAAGTCGCTCTACGAGAAAAATTGCACCAATTAAATTAAAAACTGATTAAGATATTTGTACTGACAGGTTTGCAAAAAAGTCTAGAAACTGTAAGATAGTGTCTAAGGGGAAACACTTACCTCGAACAGAAATATTCTCACTGAAAATAACGCTCTTTATCAAGATCTCTCCCAACCGAAGGTCTAATTATCGGTGAAGCGAAGGATTCAAAATATTAAGGATTACGATCAATCAAAGCTGAAAACCCTAGCAATTCGATCATTAAGCTTATCCCTAATCTTCAATACCTGGTTAGATGGCTCTATTGGAGTTACAATTTTAACCAACTAATTGAATTCTATTCGATTTAGTTAAAAACCACTGAACACCGACCGTAACTGTAGGAGGTGAAATCGGCGTTCTATTAAAGTAGTCCCTAGTAAGGGGAAGGAGGAAGTTATATAAAATAACCATCTATTTAGTTTTAGTGTTGTCGGCAACTATTAGGAGTCAATAATTAATTGACCACAGTTTTTTGCTGCCTTCTGGATTGATTGTATCAATCAATTCTACTGTTTGACAAGTTTTGACAGGAATTTTTTGCTGCCAAAATTATCAAACTCCAGAAAGCACCACAGCACAAGGACTAGCTAGAACTAGCTTTGGTAAAGAATTATTTAGTAGTGGCTAATTAGAAAAAGGTTGCTTTTTGCCGTCTGAATCAAAAATCTAATTTCAAAAATCAAATCTTAATTCCGTCTCGATTGCCAGTCGAGAAAACAAAATCAACCAATTCAACCAAATCTCATTATTACTTACCTTAGAGACTATTAGCAATGTGTACCAGGATAGATTTTTGATTTGAGATAGCAAAAAGTAACCAGAAACAAATCATCTTAGTTTTCTGGAGTATGTTTGTGCCTGTAGAAAAACATGTAAAAGAGTGGAGCGACTCGGCGGTTGCTCAAAGCATTATCAATCTAAATGTTGTTTCACTCTCTGGGGTAGAGCCTTACGAGCGCCTTTTTTACGGACTGCCTAATAGCGAACGTCGAAATGATGGCAGAGTTCGAGATAAATGGCTCAAAAGATACGCTCACTGCGAACATGGTGGCTGGTGGGTATCAGGAGTAGATGTTCTCGACCCGCTTTGGAGTGAAGATCTTTGGGGGCAACACAAACCAGATCGACCAAGGATATCTTTCGATCGGCGAAAACTGATTAAATACGAAGCCCCACCAAAGCAGCCTACAGGCATTTTTGCCTTGAAAGTTCCTCTGTTTATTTGGCAGGCGATCGCCAAGCGATATAATATTGCACTGCCAGAAAATATTACGCTCACCCCTGAAGGCAGAGCATTAGGTTTTTGGGCGTGGGTAATCGAACATCCTCAAATTCCCATCATCATAACCGAAGGAGCAAAGAAGGCAGGTTGTTTGATTACGGCTAGAATACGTGGCGATCGCTTTACCGGGAATCTATAATGGCTATCGCCAACCTAAAGACAAGCTGGGGAATAAACATGGCAAACGTACTTTGATTCCTCAACTAAAAGTCTTTGCCCAAAAAGACCGAGAAATCATTTTTTGTTTTGATAACGATACTAAATCATCTACCATTAAAAACGTCAATACAGCGATCGCCGTTACTGGAAGGCTATTTGCCAATGAAGGTTGTCGAGTATCACGGATTAGTTGGGATTATCTAGAAAAAGGGGTAGATGACTTAATCGCAGCACGGGGAAGTAAATGCTTCGACGAGCTTTATCAAGCGCGATTGCCTTTACCCAAATCTGATTTATTTTCTCTGCTAGATTTAACCAAATATAAACCCATCAAAATTAACCAGCAGTATCTTGACAATACTATTGTGACTCCAGAATCAGCCCAGCTTATTGCCCTTAAATCTCCCAAAGGTTCTAACAAGACTGGCTGGCTAGGAGAAATTACCGCTAAAGCTATCTATCAAGGTAAACCAGTACTAGTTCTTACCCATCGAATTCAGTTGACCAAAGAACTTTGCACCAGATTTGGAGTAGATCATATTGAAGAAGTGCGAAGTTCGGATACGGCAGGAATGCTCGGCTATGGGTTTTGTATCGACTCGCTGCACCCCAATTCTCAAACTCGATTTTCACCCGATAATTGGGACGAGGCGATAGTAATTTTAGATGAAATAGAACAAACTATCTGGCATGCCCTCAATAGTAAGACCTGCGAAAAAAACCGAGTAGCCATTATTAAGAATCTACAGGCATTGCTGAGAAATGTTGTGGAAACTGGCGGAAAAATTTATCTTAGTGATGCGGATCTATCTCCCGTTAGCATTGACTATGTTCAGCAGCTAATCGAGCGCCCAATAGAAACCTGGGTAATTGAAAATCAATACGTCCGCTCTAATCAAAGAAAATTAATCAGTTATTCTGGCAATGACCCTAGTAACTTGTTTGCCGACTTGATTGAATTTGTTGAGGAGGATCAGAAAGCTTTCGTTCAAACTACAGGACAAAAAGCAAACTCGAAATGGGGAACACAAAACTTGGAATCATATCTAACTAAAAAGTTTCCTGACCTCAAAATTATTAGAATCGACGGGGAATCAGTAGCCGACCCCAATCACCCTGCCTATGGCTGTATGGCAAATTTAGATTTTGTCTTGGCAAACTACGATATTGCGATCGCTTCTCCGGTAATTGAAACTGGAGTAAGTATCGATCTCAAGAATCATTTCGATGGAGTTTGGGCGATCGCCTATGGGATTCAATCAGTCGATGCTGTGTGTCAGACTGTTGCACGAGTAAGAGATGATATACCAAGGTATATTTGGGCAAAGAAGACTGCTAAAGATAGCCGTATTGGTAATGGAAGTACTTATGTAAACTCGTTACTAGCATCAGAAAACAAACAGGCGGTGGCTAATATTCAGCAGCTTCATTTAGCAGGGATTAATGAATTCAACGAATTAGAGATTAACTTTTCTCCCAGTTCCCTACAAGCCTGGGCAAAAAGAGCTTGTATTGTCAATCATGGTAAAAATAATTATCGTGAGGAAATAATCACTAAATTAATCGAGGAAGGATATGAATTAGTGTCAAAAGAGGATGACCACAAAGGAACCACGATTAAACAGGAAGTAAAGGAAAATTGCCAAGAAGATTACCAAGTTTTTTGTCGGGCGGTAACGGATACAGAAACTCCCACCAATAGCCAATTGGAAACCCTGAGAAATAAACGGGCAAAAACCTATACCCAACGGCTTCAAGAAAGAAAAGGTAATTTAGTCAAAAAGTATGGCATAGAGGTCACGCCGAAGCTGGTAGAGGATGACGATCGCGGATTATACCCCCAGCTACAACTTCAATATTACCTATCTGTAGGCAAAGACTTCTTGGTAGAACGAGATCGGAAAACATTGGCTCGATTCTCTCACGAAGGAGAAGGTCAAGTTTTTTCTCCCGATCTAAATAAGAGACAGTTAATGGTAAAAGTTAAGGCACTACAGATTATAGGTATTGAACAGTTTTTTGCCCCCGATGCAGAATTTACCAAAGAATCTCTCCAAGATTGGTTGAATGATTTGATTATTCCCTTAAGATTCGATCTCAAATCAGTGTTAGGAGTAAGCCTTAACCCAGAAAGAGATAGTCCCATTGCTGTGGCTCAAAGGTTTCTGAAAAAGTTGGGAGCCAGGTTAGAATTTAAGTGTTGGCGTGGCGATCGTCAAAGTAAACAGCGAATCTATTCTGGATGTAAGCAAGACTCAGATTATCGCACAGAGATTTTTGATTATTGGTTCTCAAAGGAAGATAAAGCATTGGTAAACTCTGCTGCGTGATGATTGGTTCACACCCTTTCTTATAGATATATAATATATACTACCCAGCACAAGACTACGCTGACGCTAAAGTCATAGAGTACCTTAACTGTGCTATATATAACTAAAGCCTTACTTTTATCTTCATGTGTAATCTAGATAAGCAGCTTTTACTTTCCTCTAGGCATCGACCACCTGAAACTCTGCTCTCTAACTGGAAGCTATGGCTAGCCTATGAAGTAGTCACTCAACTAAAAGAATCGCAAGCAGTAGAAGTTAAGTTAAGTTCTATCTGTAGCGAACTAGACTCAATAGATAGCAAAGTTTTTCCAACTATCTATCAAGACTTTTGTGAAAGTATCAATAGCTTGAAAACCAAAACATATTCTTCTAAAAAAGCAAATTTTTCTCGGCTAGAATTAGAAGAATTTTACTCTCAAGTTGTTTTTCAGCACTTACATAAAGTTGGACAAGATTTACAGCTTAACGCAGTTCAATATTTACAGAAATCTTTATCAGAAGACATGAGTCGAGCAAGTCCTAAAAATTTAATTAAGTTTTTGAGAGACTTAATTAAATTCTTAGTCGCTCGAAGAAGTAATTTCGAGGAACAAAGAATTAGTAAATTGGCTTTTGAGGAGTCTGCTTCAAGAGCTTTAATAAACCTCTATGATTTGTCCTTGGATTGAGAAAAAGTGTGGAATGCTATCACAATAATTTTTCAATCGAAATTTGACAAAGACGTATATTCTATTTGTAGCCGCATTTATCTCAACTTAATTGACCTCTGCCAATCATATTGCCAATTGTCTGAGCGTTCGCTGATCATGCTAGAGAAAATCGAGTCTTCAATAAGAACAAAGTGTTCAATCAATTTAACTTCTGTTCCAGTTTTCACCTTGATGAACAGGATTGATATTGTTCAACAGCGTAGTTTGATTGAATTTTGGATAGGTCACTGTATCAACTATTGGGGGAATAGTCCTGTAAGTTGGCAGCAATTAGAAGCAAAAATTTTGCAAAATATTGAGCATCCAGCTCAAAAATTGTACTTTGATTTCCAAGCTTGCTTTTTGGAAAACATAAGTGTATCCCAAGATCTTGACCAAGAGAGGATAACAATGTGCGCTTCTGCCAATTCAGAGAAAAAAAATGATTAAAGCCTTGTATTTCGGATATCCAACAGAACTCAGACCTCCAATACTTCCTATCGCCAAGGTGACTTTATTGCTTATTTTGCTCGTGACGGAGATAATTTGGGAAATCATTTTAGATGTATTTCCCGAAATTGCTTCGAGTGGTGAAGGCGATCGCCATTATATTTTCTCTATATCTAACCTAGTAGATGAATTATATAAGCGTTGAAGTAATCTTGATTTGGAACAAGAAAGCTATTGCGTTTGGTGCGACTTGTATCTACGTTAATTGGATTGGAAATGAAATAATTTAAAATAGGCGCTCCAAATCCAAAAATCAAAACTAAGAACAAAAGCTGTAACTTGGCTTTGGTTGCCTGATATTTAGCAATACCTTTGAACACTGAATCTGAATAATCTTCTTTTTTCATGATTTATTGATTTTATTGATTTTTAGTTCAACCATATTCTATACATCTACAGTGTAAAATGCAATTTCGGGTTCTTGGTCAACAAGACTGCCCTCACTTCCATTAACTTCAGAGATATAGTTTACTTCTGACCTATCGGTAGTATAAAAGTAAGAATCTGTTCCCGAATTGTAGAGTCTGTACACGGCAGTTAAGGGAAGATCGACACCAGCACCAGAGTCATTGCCGTTGGTCACGTTATAGGTTGCCATGATTTTAATATTTTTAGATGTTTTGAGATATTTATAGACCGACATCAGTTTTGTCGGTTGAGACAACAAAGTCATCAAAGTACGCATTTACGTTACTGCTGGGCCACCAGTCACTACCGTTGCCTCCATGAAAGGTACTGAAGTAGGCAGTATCAATTTCTTGTCCATTGGTAAATCTCAAACCATCTCTCGACAAGACTTGGCGATCGTCCATCCAAACATCAACCGCACCATTTGCTTGACCGTTATCGTTTACCCGAACTCTTTGAGTTAGCTTGTGCCATTTTCCTCGTTCAAATTTTGTCCCCAAATCGATATCTTCACCATATGTTCCTGGCTGATCCATGTGGTAGAGATAAAGAACAGCTCGACCGTCTTCTCGCCACATGTAGCGAGAGGTAAAACCGTTTGAACCATTAGGCTTATTACCACCTGAAGCGAGATCTCCTGCTCCTGAGACCTGGTAACTTGCCGCCACTGTATTTGTTACCGTCAAAGTCAAAGTTCTCATCAAACTTGACCCAGTAGGACATATAGTATTCCTTAGCTGGAGGAATGCCCCACTTTGCTCCCAGGTTAGATTGTCTGTCAGCAGGATAAGCCACCTTGAGAGAGGTATTTCCAGAGTGAGCTTCATCGCTGGAAATTGAGGCGTATTCATCGAATTGATGACTCCAGGCAACATCAAAATCGGCAGAAGCATTGTACTGATTACCATTCTCTCCCTCAAAGCCTGCCGAGATCGCCCCTGCTCCTGGAGTAGGGAGTGAAGCAACAGGTGCTGACTCTTCGATTATTTCTTCAGAACCAGAACTAGGATCGACTTCTTCTTTAGTTTCAGGAGCAGAATCGGTTTGCGCTGTATCGGGTTCATTTTCTAATAAAGTAGTGCTGTCTGAACTATTATCTATGGCTGTTTTCTCTGGTTCAATTTTGTTTTCACCATTTTCTGGCAACACAGAATTGTTATCGGGGTTATCGATCGTTTCTGATACCACAAAGTCACTGGTATTGTCGTTTATACCTTCAATGGAAGCCAATTCAATATCAGAAAGAGCTTCTCCGCCATGATTTTCATATTGCTGTACCGCCGAAGCAGCCAGAGGTGCGTTATACCCAATGCCAACCTCATTAGTCAGCCAGTCATTGCGACGATCTTGGTGGGAATCATCCGTATTTCGCGGTCCTCCTACTAACGCCCCGAGCAAAATATGATCGTTATTTTGATCACTACTATCCAAAGGAGCAGAGCCTGCCGAGCCTCTGTGGTGAGGGCGCAGAGGATAGTTATTGCCAAAGCCAATTACGTAGCTGTAGTTAAGGGGATTTTTCCCTAAAAGATAGTCTAACTGCTGTTGGGCAAACTCAGAATATTCTTGGTTTGGTTCGACAAAATCGTTGTACCACTCGGTTAAAAAAGCGGCTGACAGGGCTAAGGGGGCAGATCCCCATTCTTCCGCTCGAACTGCCAAGCCTCCAGCAGTATAATTAACTCCCCCCGTACCATCGAGCCAGTATCGCGCCCAACTGTTAAATTCTTCTTTAAAAAATGGCTCGTCACTTACTTTAGATAATAAAGCTAAAGCAGCATAAGAATGATCGTCAGTGACATAAGTATAGGTTCCAATATGTCCAATTCCTTCACGAAAGTAATTCTCAGCTTTGGTTAAATAGTTAGCGTCTCCTGTGGCTCTATACAACCAAACTGCTCCCAAAACTAGTTCGTCTTCATAGCCACTCCAGCTTGTATAAAAAGGATTTACTGCCTCTACTGAATCAGAGTATTTGCCCAGATAGGTTTCGGCAAAATCATAAAGGACGATCGCCTGAAGCAGCAGTTCATTAGAATAGGCATCATCAATTCCTGCAAACAACAGTGAAGCCGAAGCCAAAGCCGAAGCCGTACCAGCAGCAGCATCAGAGCCAGGATTGTTAGGATCGATGGCAAAGGAAGGTCGATTCATACTCTGTTCGACCAATTCTGGGGGAATCCAAAAATTATGATCGTTTTCATCTCCAACTTGAACCCAAAGTCGAGTAGTTGATGAACCGTTGCTTTCGTGACTTTTGAGAAGATAATCTGTTGCCCATTTAACAGTCTCTAACAACTCCTCAAGCTGACCTGATTGGGCATAGGCTTCTTTATAATCTACTCCGCTCCAGGATAATAGCGTTGTAGCAAAAGCAGTCGGCTGGATAAATTTAAGGTGATCTCCCGCATCAAAATAGCCTCCTGTCAGGTCTTTTCCGACATCAGCCCCGTCATTTAAGGTAGAATCACTGCGCCATTCAAGACGATTATTCTCAGGCAATGGACCCGATCTATTTGCTTCATAAAATAAAAAGTTTTTCTGTAGAGCCTCTCCATATGGAAAGTTACCCGTTCCTGATGAATTGGTTTGGGTTTCAAAATCTGTTTTAGTCGAGCTAGTACTGCTACTAGAAGCTTCTAAGGCAGTTTTAGCAGGGTCAGAGCTTTGATTTACATCTGTAACGGTTTTGTTATTCACAGCCTGGGTAATTAGCAACGATTTAGATGGTACTGATTCGGGTTTTGAGCTAACAGTTAATGCCTGTAAAGGAGATACATCAGACATCAGACATAATGCCGTAACAAATGAACAGATAATTTTATGGTTTTTCATCGAAAAATGTGTGAGTTAAAGTGTTTGGGTTTGTACGAGGACTTTAGAACAAGCCGAGCAATTTTCTAGCGCAACAAAGGGCAACAAATAATCCAAAGCCCAATAAAAATCTTCTAATTAGCTTTACAGTCGTGTAATCATTAATTAATACAATGTCTTTTTCGTCATTTATGAGACTGGATGAGGCTGGCTGTTTCTTATTTTTCAATTTCAATTTCCCAAATAAACGCGATCGTTTGTCTTGACAATTCCCTGGGGAAAAGGGAAAGGACCGATAAAATATGCAGAATCTCCACACTTGGTATTTATGTTAAAAAACATGACGATCTCTCCTGTATCGGTAGTTTCATCTGTTTGCCAAAGAACACTTTTAAAGCTATCGCCGAATGGATGAATCCCCGTCGGTTCGCTTCCTCCACTGAGACATCCCGTTCCACCCTTTACCCAGTGATTTTTCCCTGCAATCCACTGATTTCCCTCAAATTCACTGGTGGTTGCTCGCCCAAAATTTTCAAGATATCATCAAGCTCAAAATGGCTGCATTGACTTTCACAGGGAACGTTGAATCCCTCTACTTTGCTTCCGCTGATTGTTCTATAGGCTTTAGCTTCGGCATCGCCCCAAATAAAATCAATTCTGCCAACAAAGCCTATTTCTGCTCTGACAGGATTGGGAAATTCTGATAGAGGTAAATCTGACAAACCTGGAATCTCAGAGATATATGCTTCTTCAAAGTTATCAAAGTCTTGTAATTGTGCTTCGGAAATTCCAGGAATCGAGTCTACGCTGTACTGTTCGAGATCTAGGGAATTTAGGGGCAATTCTCTGATTTGATTATCGTTCAATAGATCCTCAATTGGAGCATCCAAGTTGCCTACCCCATTTTGGGATAACAAATCGGCAACAGGCTCGACGTTTGCAGCACTTTCCAAGCCGAGGTCAGGGACAGCTTCGACTAAGGTTTCTAAAGTTTGATTTTGGACAATTCCAAACTCTCCTAAAGTGGCGTTTATAGCAATAGGGGTATCAGAACTCAAATCTTCTGTCCCAGTAGTAGCTGTAGATAAAGTCCGCTGATTAATATCTTGCAAGCTAAATAGCTGGGGTGATAGCGATTCCTCTAAATCACCCAGTTTTAAAACGTTGCCAATCGAATCACCTGCCTGCCAGGTTCGAGAAACTGACCACCCAGCGACTTCATCGGCTCCAGGACTTACTTCCCCTCCTTCGGCGATCGGCTCAAAGTCAGAAAAGGTAAAGTCACTCCAGTCGGGGAACAACTTGACATCGGTATCTGATGGTGGGGGTTGAGCTGACGTAATCTGTTTGGTGGTGAAAACAGCAGCTATTATGATTGGAGTTACTAGATAACTGTAAAATTTTAAGTTATTCATCATTCCTTCAGTAAAAAAGTTAACGTTGCCTTTGTTTTGTAGAAGCCTGTTGTAACTGTTGCTTTTGTTGTTGTTGAAATTTGTATGTGTCAATCTTTTGAGCTACGTCTTGAAAATATTCAGCTTTTTCGGCATTGATACTGCCTTGAACCCTTTGCCAACCCTTTCCAACAAGCTTGGCTTCAAAATTGTTTGCTTGGTCTTGTTTATCCTGGTATTTGATAGTTTTAGTTGTCAGGTCAAAACTGACTACAAAACCTGTCTTCTCAATCCTTGATTCTTGATTGATATCCAGGTAGCTTTTAATAGTTTTAGAAGCCTGGGAAAAACGTCGATCTTGTTCCTTATTTTCAAGATCGAGATCGACGGTTTGGTCGCTAACAGCCAGATTATTGATATTGCCTACAGATGTTAATGCTTGAGTAACAGCATTGAGATCGCCAGAGTGAGACTTAAGTACAGGTTTATCTCGACCAATTATTTTTGATGGTTTTTGTTGGAAAGACAAGATTAACTGCTCATCTTTATTGTAAAGCTTGAAGTTAGCATCTCGCTCTCTGACAATCTTGTAGTTGCCAATGCTATAACATTCTTCTTTGGTTTTCTGATAAGCGGACTCAAACTTGGATAGGCTTTTGTTCATTAGCTTTTGGCTTAGAAGCTGTGTAGCAATTAGCTCTGATTTTCGTTTGATATTTGCACCAGCATTAAGAATATTGTCCTGAAAACTACTTTTTAATTTGGTGGAGGCATCTTTTAAAGATTCTTTAACGCTATCAAAAGCGATTTTTAGTTTAGCGGTAATTTCAGCCTGAGATATTCTAGATAAAACAGATTCTTGATGCTTCTTGATTTCGTCAGCTCTCGACACGGGATCTAAGGGGGCGATAAACTTATGGGCTTTATCTATAACTTTGGCGTTATATTCTAGATTCAGGTCGGGATTTAGTTTAACTACTTTGCTAAGTAATTTGTCTTGATTATCTAGATCGGGTAAATTTGTTTGCGGAGTGGCTTTGATAAAAAAGTCACTATTAATTTCGCCATAAGCCACTAGTCGATCGGATTTAGTATCAACAATAGCAATTTCATCGGAGTCGCGCCAAATTTGATAGTCTCCAATTTGAGAGACGGTATAGTCGCTTAGATTGTTTAAGTCATTGGTATCAGTAAGATCCGTTGCTACTCGAATCAGCTCTTCTTGAGTTTGAGAATCGAAATCTTTTGAGGACGAATCCTGCTGCCCAGATACACGCTCCTTATCGAAGATAATCACATTAAAATCTTTTGGGCGGTCTATGTTTCAGATCTTTCGGGATCTCAATCTAAATCAAATATGCCACTAGATTTGATAGATTCGTAAATATCTCGATTGTTAATTTGGCTTTCTTTGGACAAACGTTCGTATTTTAAATAATCCTGGTTCATCTGCTTGGCTATTCTAAGATATGTTGTTTCGACCATGGTTTCAGGAAATATAGCGACTCAATTCTTCGATTCGCTGCAAGTTTTCTACTCGATTAATCAACACCACCTTGTCTACTTGGAAAAAGGCGCATTCTTCATCAAAGCGCAATTCCATAAACTTAGGTTTGTCTACTACTACTTCTCTAAGATAAGTAGTTTCACCTCTGTCGATCTTGTGGTGTAGGACATCGTTAAACTTAATTTCTATTTGCAATGGGATATAGTTAGGCGGCAGAGGAAATTTTTCCATTTCTGCTAGTAAGTAATCAGTCAACAAATCATCTTTGAGGATTACTTCAGTTACTTCTGGAGGTAAATTCAGACTTTTGATACAGCTTTTTTTACTATTCATTAATTTTAGGATGGGACATAAAATCGATAGTATTAATATTTGAGTTTGAGGAGTATGGTGGAAGGGGAAATAGTTCTTCAGCTAACTTATCACGTATGACTAATTCACCATTTACCGTCAAATTTTCTCTTTTTTTGATTTCTCTTGTAGCTATTTTTGGAGCAACTTCACGTATCCAAATCTCTTTTGAGATTTTTTTCTTTTTACGGTCACTTAATGAAACTTTAACCTGGGGAATATCCCAAGGAATTGATGCTCTTTTTCTATATTTTGCTTCTGAATCTGAATTTGTATAGATGCAAGAAAACTTTGGCATTGTAATAATATCATCTAGATTCTTAATCTTAGTGAGAACCGATTGATTAGATATAGATCTTTGCCGTCCCCCACCTCTATTGAAAGAAGTTGAATTGTTCTTAATTATAATTTCCCGATCACCAATCTTGCTAGACCATTCTTTTGCTGTATCATCATCGTTTGGATTAAATAAGAATGTCTGTTTTAATCCAGACATTAAAGTTTTAGCTTTATCCTTACCATAAGTATCTAGCAGTTGTGCGTTGGATTGATAGCCAATAATCATAACCAAGCCTTTAGATCGGTGTCTATTACCCCAATGAACCGATTCATCAATCTTCAGACTTGGATATTCATCGAGACTAAGTATTAAAGGAGTTGTTCTTTGATAGCTGAAGTTTTTATTGATTAATACCTCGATAATTCCAGCGATAGAAGGATTAATCGCTCTTTTTCGTTCTTCATCGCTTTGAAATATTAGAATCTCATTAGGTTTTAGATCCAAAGATATATTGGTTTTTCCTAAAATACATGCTACGGTATCGGGCTGAACAAATTCCGCAACAGTAAGTCCAGC
>CAVRWR010000171.1:0-78239 GCA_963724445.1 uncultured cyanobacterium
CACCATTGTTTCAGTTTAGGGCGTTCTTCTAAGAGATCCTCAAGAAAAGCTTGAAGCACTCTCGATAAAGTGTTCCAGTACCATCCTCCATAACATTTAAAGTTGTCAGTGAAGGGGACTGATTTTGCTCCCAATCCGATTAAGGCAAAACGCCACTGTACTTTTAACCAAGGAATTAGAGGCTCAATTCTAGATATTTTTCTGAGCCACCACTTAGTCCATACTGGCAAGGATATGTACTGGGAGAAAAAGCGTTTGTGACCTGCTTCTTTTCCCCAAGGAGATTCTTCTCCCAGGACATCCCAGTAATCAATAAAGCCATCGTATTCAGTCTGAGCCAGAAAATCTTCAATCTGAGGAATTGGCTGAATTGGGTAGTCTTGACCTGACAGACAAATCAGCCAGTCAAAGTCGCAATTATGCTCAAACAACCAATTAATAGCATCGAGATAAATTTCTAAGACTGAGTTGTCACCACGTCTTGCCGATTTATTTCTAGCGATCAGCTCAATCCCTGAAAAATGTTTCAGGTGGCTTAGATCTAGATCGCAACAGTTGAAGTCATGACTGAGCAAGACTAGAGAATTGGTACTGGACTTTTTAATAACTTCAACCAGCCGACAAATTTGTTCTGGATTTTTGTGGCTTTGAATAAAATAGACAACCTTCATGGCAAAACATCAAATAGCTAGCTATTGGCTCTAAAGTTTAATAATTTTGCGGAGAAACTTCTTCAAATGAAGAATTTTCGTTTCCTACCCTCAGTTCATCGGTATAAAGCAGTCGTTCGCCATGACCAGGATCGCCTACATATACACCCATTTTCCAAGCACCCATAGCACTTACCCCAGGACGGAGCAGTGCCACCTTTTCATTGACATAAAGTTCGCCATTTTTCCAAATCTTGACAAATCCTTGGTCGGAATCTGAGGAAGGATCGAACGTTGACCACAAAGTCTTCCCATTCGTCAATTTTGGCTGGAATACTAAAATTTTTACAGCCAAAAATATATCTGTCCTTGACTATCTTGTCCTTGATAAAATGCCACAGCGTAGTTAAATGTGCCGCCATCAGGAGCAATAGTCATGTAGCTACCTGGAACTCCTCTGGTTCTCAATGTCCCACCTCGGTCGATTTGCCGTTACAGGCAAAAAGCGTTGTCCCTTTACGCTGATCGATAAAAGATGCCTGATAGAACATTTGCTGCACGATCGAACTGTCAGGTTCGCCATCAACTGACTTGAGAAATCCATTCAGGAAAAAAGTAGCTCCAGCCAATCCAGTATTCTTGATTTTCCTTCAGAATGCCATCAGGAATCCCAACTTCGCTACGCTCATCACAATTCTGGACATTATGTTGCATTGCCAATCTGCCACCGCGAACAGGAGCAGTGACAAACTTAAACAGACTATTATCTATATAATCTGAGCTTGAGCTACATTGTTGACTCTGGAATTGTCGGTAAGTATTATCGAACACCTCGTCATCAAAAGTATTTGTCCAGATGATGTTGGCGAATGAATGTCGAGGTAATAAAGCGATAATTGAGGACAGCAGAAATAGTTTAAGGATGTTCATGATGGCATCAAGATTGATCTTTAGGCGATCGCTGGTTCTTTGTTTTCTTCTGGTATGCTGACAACTGGAGATTGCCCACTCCAGAAGAAGTTGCGATCAATTTGTCTGAGTTTTAATCAGATACTCTAGTTGCTTTAAGACGGGTAAATCCTCGGAAGCGGAAAGTCTCTGCTGACATATCAATTCGATTAAATAAATCGTAAAATTGTTGCGCTCCCTTTTGAGCATTCCAATCACACTTGAATCCAGGCAGAGTTTCATTAATCTTGGCAAAAGAAACCCGATAGCTGCGATTATCACCATCGCTTTGTCCAAAACTTAGCTCGCAGCCTTTAAAGACCTGGGCAATTGTCTCGGCAATTTCTTTGACCTGATAGTTATGAGCCGTATCACCGACATTAAAAACTTGCTGATGAACGATTTCTTTGGGGGCATTCCAGAGTACACAAGATAGCTTTGCAGATATCTAAAGCATGAACTAGAGGTCGCCAAGGAGTACCATCACTGGTCATCTTAATTTCATTAGTCGTCCAGGCTAATCCTGCCAAATTATTTAAGACAATATCAAAACGCATCCGAGGGGAAGCACCATAGGCAGTGGCATTGCGCATGAATGTGGGAGAAAAGCGATCGCTCGCCATGGGTTTTAAGTCTCTTTCGACCAGAGTTTTACACTTGGCGTAGTCGGTCTGAGGGTTGACGGGGGATTCTTCGGTGACATAATCTTCTGTGGCAACGCCATAAACGCTACAGGAAGACATATAAACAAACCTTTCCACTCCCGCAGCTTTAGCTAATTTTGCCAACCGAACCGAGCCTTGATGATTGATTTCATAGGTGATATTTGGTGCTAGTTGACCTGTCGGATCGTTAGACAGTTCTGCCATGTGAACCACTGCTTCAACTCCTTGAAGGTCTTCGGCGGTGATATGTCGAATATCTTTATTCAGACGTTTTGGCAGTTATGTTCGTGCCGTTATAAAGCCAACCAACTTTATAAAATCCAGTGTCTACGCCAATTACTTCATGCCCGTGCTGCATTAAAAGTGGAGCTAACAACGAACCTAAATAACCTTCTGTTCCAGTTACTAATACTTTCATGATTTTTAACTTATTACTTATTACTTACTGACGTTACGCAGTCCAACAGGAAATCAATGGTTTTAACAATCGAGGAAAATAGAACAATTTTCCCTTTAACCTTTTCCCTTTAACCCTTTCCCTTTAACCCTTTCCCAATCTTCACAGATCAACTAGTGCGTAACATCAGTTACTTATTACTTTTTGAGCTGGCGATACTTCAATCTGAGCTTGCTCGACAATTCTTTCCACCACAGCTTTACCAATTTCAATCGAAGATGTTGCTGCTGGAGAAGGAGCATTGCAGACATGAACTGAGTTTTGGTTAGAGACAATCAAGAAATCGTCTACCAGCTTGCCATTATTTTTTAATGCCTGAGCGCGGACTCCTGCATGGGTAGGCACGAGATCTTCAGCTTGGACTTCGGGGATTAATCTTTGCAAACTGCGGGTAAATGCTGCTTTGCTAAAGGAGCGAATGATTTCCTGTATCCCATCATCACTGTGTTTGGCAGCCAATCGCCAAAAACCTGGATAGGTCATCACTTCCATAAAGTCCCGCAAATTAAAATCTGTCTTGCGGTAGCCTTCCCGTTTCAAGCTCAACACGGCATTAGGTCCTGCATGAACGCTGCCGTCAATCATTTTGGTAAAGTGAACTCCCAGAAAAGGAAAATCAGGATTGGGGACGGGATAAATCAAGGTATTGACCAGAGAGCGTTTTTCTGGTTTTAGTTCGTAATATTCCCCCCGAAAAGGCACAATTTTAGCTTCAGGTTTGGCTTTACCTAACTTAGCAACGCGATCGCTCTGTAGTCCAGCACAGTTAATTGTAAATCGTGTCTCAAACTTACCTTGAGTTGTTTCTAATACCTGAACGTTATTGATGTCAATAATTTTGACAACCTTAGTGTTGAGATAAAGTTCTCCACCCTGAAGACGTATCAAGTCAGCATATTTTTGACACACCTGTCGATAATTGACAATCCCCGTACTAGGTACATGTAAACCAGCCAGACAGCGCACATGAGGCTCAATTTCTTTAACCTCTGACGCACTAATTTTTCTGACCTTTAAACCATTCTTTAAACCCCGTTGATAGAGGTTTTCTAACTGGGGTAACTCTGACTCTTCTACGGCGACAATAACTTTGCCACAGATATCGTAATCAATCTGATGCTGCTGACAAAATGCCACCATTGACTGATTTCCTGCACGGCAAAATCGAGCCTTAAACCCTCCAGGCTTATAGTAAATACCTGAGTGAATTACCCCACTATTGTGTCCAGTTTGGTGAAATGCCCACTGGGATTCTTTTTCCAAAACGGCAATTTTAGCTCTAGGATAGTTTTGACCCAGAGTCATGGCAGTGGAAAGACCGATAATTCCACCACCAATAATTGTAAAATCGTACATATATCTTTTAGTATTTTTATCTCTTTATATTTCTACCAAACCTTCCAAGGTGCGCTATCTTTTTGCCAGAGACTTTCTAAATAACGTTTGTCCCGCAGAGTATCCATGGGCTGCCAGAATCCATGATGTTTGTATGCTGACAGTTGTTCTAAGTGAGCCAATTTTTTTAAAGGTTCTTGTTCCCAAACTGTGGCATCATCAGCAATAAAGTCAATTACTTCTGGTTCGAGAACAAAATAACCGCCGTTAATCCAGGCTCCATCTCCTTCAGGTTTTTCCTGAAAACTCTTAATTTTGGTCTGTTCTTGCCCTAAACAAATTGCACCAAAGCGTCCTGGTGGCTGGGTTGCAGTTAAGGTGGCTAAGGTTTTTTGCTCTTGGTGAAAGGCAATTAGTTCCTTAATATTTACATTACTGACTCCATCTCCATAGGTAAAGCAAAAGGTTTCGTTAATATGCTCGCCAACTTTTTTCAGCCTACCGCCAGTCATGGTTGATTCTCCTGTATCGATCAGAGTAACTCGCCACGGTTCGGCATTACCGTGATGAACATTCATCTGATTAAACCGCATATCAAAAGTGACATCAGATCGATGCAAAAAATAATTGGCAAAATATTCTTTAATGACGTAGCCTTTATAGCCACAGCAGATGATGAAATCATTAATTCCGTGGGCAGAATAGGTTTTCATAATATGCCAGAGAATCGGCTTGCCACCAATTTCTACCATGGGTTTGGGGCGAATGCTGGTTTCTTCACTCAAACGAGTTCCTAATCCACCAGCTAGTATTACTGCTTTCATTGGTTTTACTCCTAATTTTCTCTGATTGAGACTATTTCAACTGATGTGGACAGTTGTTCTAGTGGTTTTGAACTGCCGATTAATAAACAACTTTACAATTGGCCAGGCAGCAGCCTTAAGTAAATCTTTGACCAGCCAAACGCTGTTCCAAACTAGCCATTGCAGCATCTGAAGATCGCACTTGACTCGCTCTTGCCAATTTAGAGGGGCAGTATGGATTGCCTGGAGGTATTCTCGCAACCATTTCCATCTAGTTAAATGCAGCTTGCCTTTTTTGGTTGGGTCATACCAGGCAAGGCGATCGCGAAAAGCATTGTGAGCTCGAACAGAAGTTTCAGGATGATCTCTTTTCCAGAATAAATAACTAGAAACTTCATAAAATTTGCCATAAAGAGCTAATTTACCCAGTAAAACTAAGTCGGAAGAAGGATAGCTTCCCAAAGGCAATAGTTTGCTCAGTACATCCCGTCTGATCAAGCCGTGAAAGGGATGACATTTATGTCCATAACGGACTAAATGATGATAAGTCTTAAATCGCTGGGCAGGTTGAGAAGATTGCAGGTGAAATCGATCTTCATACTTTTCAATTTCTGCTTCGTGTTCGTCGATAATCAAGGTTTTGGGATAAGCCAGGACAATACTAGAGTCTTGTTCTAAGATCTCGACACATCGTTGAACAAATTCTAGGGCGCAAAGATCGTCATGGCAAGCCCATTTAAAGTATTTTCCTCTAGCTAGTTGGGCAACGCGATCGAAATTCCATCCAGCACCTAAATTTTGCTCGTTACGGAAATAGCGAATGCGTCGATCGCCTTGGGCATAACTGCGACAAATCTGTTCTGTTTTGTCTGTTGAGCCATTATCCGAAATAATCAGTTCAAAATCTGGGAACGTTTGTGCCAGGATAGAACTTAAGGCATTTTCCAAAAATCGCTCGCCATTATAAACGGGCATGCCAATACTAACCAAGGGTTGATTTTGGTTCATGGTTTTTGATAGTTTTACTAAATTTAGCTACATTGTTTAGCTACGCATTTTGACGACGCGGGCAGGTACACCAACGGCGATCGCATTAGGGGGAATATCCTGGGTAACGACTGAACCTGCTCCAATCACTGCACCTCGACCAATAGATACGCCATCGAGAACGATTGTCCGATAACCCAACCAAACATCATCTTCAATAATGATGCCTCCTTTAGTGGTTAACGGTTGTTCCTTAATTAATCGATCTGGGGCAATACCATGAGCGTAGGGATAAAAAGCGCATTCAGGAGCAATCTGCACTTTAGAACCAATTTTGATTGGTGCTTTATAACCAGAAAATTGGCAACGGGGTTGAATATGGGTATCACTACCAATAGTTACCGTTCCAGCGTCTCCAGTTTGGATATAAGTATCGCCATAGAGATGTACGCGATCGCCCAAAACTACCTCGCCACCATCACGATCTTGGAAAATAGTCGTGCGATCGCCAATAAAAACATTTGCTCCTAGTTGCAGCAACTGATGATAAATTGTCGCTCCAGGGGCAATATATCCTTGGGGATGATAACGAGCCAGACAACGACGGGCATAATATGGCGGGGCTAGCCAGGTGGCGATCGCCGTGCTGATTTTTCCCAGATAACCCCAGCCAGAGCCACGCATCCAAAACCACATCCAGGCAGTGACCAACAGACCTCCCAGCCCAGATTGCCATTTAGTTTGTAATTTGGTTTGTAATTGTCGCCAATTAGTTACAGAATTTTTGGGTAGGCTAATCATAGTACAGTCCCGAGCTAGAGTTAACCGTGGGAAGCACTTTTTCGAAATCAGGGAAGCTTGATACAATTCGCGAAAATACGTCCCTAGAGAAGGTGCATTAAATAGTTCTTCCTTCAAAGGCTGGCGGTGGATGTTTGATGTATTCAACTAAAGAAGCAAATTTAGTACAGTAGCCGATCCCAAACGTTTCTACTGCCTGGGCAAATAACAATTGATGATCGTCTATATGTTCGCCATAACGCTTTAGCCGAGGTAGCAAAATAAAAGATGCTCCCATTTTTGCCAGCATTCTAGTAGAACCCTGCCCCGCATGAGCGACTACTAAAGATGCTTGCTGGATCGACTCCTGCATTTCGGTTTTAGTCAGAGAAGGAACAGAAGTTAGCAGCGGATGATTAAGCCTGGCAACTGAAGTTGCTCCATGTTGAAATAAAACAGGTTCGGTAATAATTTCTCTTTCTAACAAAAGATTTAACCAATCAACGGCGCGATCGAAAGGAAAAATAATCGTTCCTAAAGTAAAGACAATCATAATAAATTAAACGAATGATTTTGTTGTTCATATTAGGCAACCACTCCTCTGTATTTAGCTTTGGGATAGCTTTCCAAGCATTCAGGCCACTGGACATAAAATTCATCAGCAACATAGTAGACAAGTTTGCCACTAAGACTAAGAGCTTTAGAGCGGGTAATGCTTTCGATAAAAACTGTCTTAATACCAAAAAGCTTACTGGCGTAGATAAACGGTACGGCTAAACTAGCTCCCGTGGAAATTACTAAATCGGGTTTGCTTTGGTAAATAATAAACAAGGCGCGGAAAAAATTAACCATCGCTCTACCGAGCATTCTGGCTTCCTGCATAATTACCCAGTGGACGATTTCTTGACGGCGCAGTCGTTCGGTATCAAACTTGGGGTAAGTGACCCATTCTCGATAATGTGCCGACCAAAATTCTTTTAAACCCATCATGGTCGCGAAATGACCTCCTGGGTTGCACACAAGTAGTAGTCGCATGATTTTAGACTCTTGATAAGATAAAAATTTGTTGGTGAGTTGTTAGTGAGTAGTTAACTCAACCTCATGTTGCATCTGGTGATACCGCCATAATTGACCGCGCTGTTGTAATAGTTCTTGGTAAGTTCCTTGTTCGACAATGCATCCTTGTTCTAACACCACTACTTTGTCTGCTTTGGCGATTGTGGAAAGCCTGTGGGCGATCGCAATTACAGTTCGACCAACAGATAGCTTTTCAATTGATTCTTGAATTAATCGCTCCGAAACTGAATCTAAGGCACTGGTAGCCTCATCCAAAATCAAAATGTCTGGATCTCTCAGCAATGCACGAGCGATCGCAATTCGCTGTTTTTGACCACCAGACAAGCGGACTCCTCTGTCTCCTAACTGAGTATCAAAGCCTTCGGGCATCTGGTCGATAAACTCTAAGGCATTGGCTAGTCGAGCTGCTTCTCTAATATCGGCTTCATTTGCTGTTGCGATCGCATAGGCGATATTCTCACGCACCGATGCATTAAAGATAAATGTATTTTGACTGACTACGGCTAGTTTTCGTCGCAGGGAATTGAGCTCAAATTCCCGCAAATCTAATCCATCGATGAGAATCTTACCCTCAATCGGATCGTAAAATCTAGGGATTAAATCCGCTAGGGTTGATTTGCCAGCACCCGATGCTCCAACTAACGCCACTGTAGTTCCTTGCAGGATGGTCAGAGAAATTTGCTGTAAGATCGGCTCATTGGCATCATAGCCAAAATCTACATCGACAAATTCAATTGCTTGCTTCAACTTAGAAAATTGGGCTGTGCCATTTTTTAAATAGGGTTTGTCATCGGTTCTCAAAAGCTGCTGAATATTGTCAAACGAACCGTGTAAATTACTTAACCTAGCTCTGATGGCATTAAGCTGACTTATTATTGGCGTAATACGCAGTAACACTACTAAAAATGTCAGAAATGACGCTGAGCTTAGATATCCATTGGGAATCAGGAAGGCAAACCCTGGAATCAAGATGCCCAGAAGCATAAAAATTCCTGCACCTTCTGATAAAGGTTCGACTAATGCCCTAATCACCATCGCTTTGTTCATCGCTTCCACAATTTGGGAGTTAGCCCGATCGCAGCGTTGGCGTTCAAAGTCCTGACCAGCAAAAGCTTGAACTGTACGGATGCCCTGAATAAACTCCAGTGATACCGAAGAATATTTAGCATTGGCTGTAGTTACGTCAAAACTAGCTTCCCTTACCTCCCGTAGTAGTGTTGATAGCCCTACCGACACTAGGATCAACAGCATGACTGAAATAATCGTTAACTGCCAGGACAACAGTAACATTGAGATCACAAAGACCAATAAGGTTTCTGTCTTGGTCATCAAATTGGAAAATATCATCAAAGCCATCATAATCTGGCGAATTTCACCAGTCAGACTGTTGATCAAATTTCCCGAACGAGTCTTGCTAAAATAAGACAGAGAAAGGGCTTGTAGCTGCTCAAAAATACGTAAGCGCAGTCGATATCCCAAATTAACTTGGGCGAGGAAGCTATACAGCTGTCCAAAATAGGTAAAGCCCAGACGTAATAGGGTGGTCAGAAAAATTAAACCTGAAATACGATAAAGTCTTTCAGTAGCAGGAGCATTAACTCCTAAAACCCAGATATCAACCCAGTCAATTCCCGTTTGAATTGGTGGTGCGCTAGGATTAGTAAAGCTTTGAATGAAAGAGAGGATAAAACCAACTCCAAAACCTTCAAAAGCTGCTGATAACAAGGTAAACGCAATAGCTAAGATCGTAATCCCACGAAAGTGTTTGAACTCTCGCAGAATAAAATAGTTATCTCGCCAGAAGCTAGTAGCTTTGAATAACTTGCGGATTACAGTGGGAGTTTTGATGCGCATATAGGATTTACTAGACAATATATATACTTACTTGCTTCGCGTGCCGATTACACGGGCGGGTACACCAACGGCGATCGCGCCATCTTGAATATCTCGATCGACTACAGCACCAGAGCCAATTACCGCACCTTTGCCAATGTGTGTTCCCTCTAGTAAGACTGCCCCATGACCTAGCCAGACATCATCGCCTACAATAATCCCTTTGGGGGGTGTTGTCATATCTCGATCGCCGAGATAAAAACCACAGTTGGGAGCAATTTGTACGCCACTGCCAATTTCAATTGGTGCTTTGTCGGCTAAAAAATGGCAGCGTGATTGAATATGAGTATCCGCACCAATCTTGACACTGCCACCATTACCAGTCTGAAGGCAGACATCATTATGCAAATAAACACCATTGCCTAGTTCCACCGAACCAGCATGACAGTCTTCAAAAATCTTGACGCGATCGCCAATATAGATATTCGCCCCCAGTTGTAAATCTGCATGATTGATAGTTGCACTAGGAGCAATGTAACCAGTCTGGTAGTAACGGGCAAAAGCACGACGCATTTTATAGGGAGGAGCTAACCAAGTTGCTAACCAGGTAGCAATTCTGCCCCAATAGCCCAATCCAGAAAAGCGCAGCCAAAAATATGACCAAGTGCTTGAGATGACAGCTTTAATTCCTTTAGATTGCCAAAGCTGCACAAAACGCAGCCAGATATTGGCTTTAAATGGTTTAATTAAATTCACAATTATTAACTCCAAACTACTAACTACTAACTCCAACCAAAATCCTTACCTAACAGTTCGGATAAACTTTGGTTATGAGGTTCAAAGTATTCTCTTAAATATTTTTTAGTTTCAGGTTTAATCCTTTGGGAATAGCGATTATAGTTATATTTTCGATATTTTTTGGGTGACCAATCAGGCAAGTTCAAGTAATCAAGCACCTGTTTAAATACTGCTTCTGGGCGGTCAAAAAAATCTTCACTTTTTAAAATTAGCAATTGTTTTTTATCAAACAGCTTGAACCAGTTTTTTAGCTGCTCGGCATACCTTCCCGAAGCTAGATAGGTATAGTTATAGGCTGGGCTGCTTTTTAGACCTAATTCTTGAGTTCGGGCTTTAATTTGCCTGATTCTTGATTCTTCTTGGGCGATCGCATCTTCAAAAGAAAGATTTTCTCTACCAATCCTCTTGGTGTGATGATAGTGCGAGAAAGCTCGATCTACAGGGTTTCTTAGTAAGGCAATCAGTTTGACATCGGGAAGCGTTGCCGCAATTCGATAGGGGGCTTGAGCATGGCAAATATAGCTAGCGGTTGCTTCTCCTGTCATTGAATATTGTGAATCTAATTTGGGTAATGATATCGGGAAAAAGCTTTTATACCAGGCATTACCTCGGTCATAGTAAATATTGAAATAGGAAATTTCTTTCCAGATTGGCTCACCAACATTAGGATGTTCGCATAAATAACGAAATAGAGAGGTTGTCCCACATTTTTTTGCTCCAATAATTAAAAAACTGGGCATAATTCTGATCGGACTAGTAGCAATTCTGGTAGATTTATTGAGAACTTTTTCCACAAATTTGATGCTCATAAAGATTTAATTTCAAATAACTACTTGGCTAATTTTCTAGTTGTATATCTTGATGTTGTTTTGAATATCTGGAATTACCTTTGTGACATAATTTTGGATAGCTTTATCTAATACTTGGTTAACAACTTCTTGATATCGGGAGATACTAAAAGTATTCAAAACTTTGGCGCGAGTTTTTGACCAGTTCACGGTAGAAGCGGTATCATCCGCAATGGTAAGAATTGACTGGGCAATGGATTCAGGATCGGGTTCGCAAGTCCACAAGTCGTCTGGGGCAAAAAACTCTTTTAAGGCAGTTGACTTCATTGTTAGAGTAGGTATTCCCATGGAAAGAGCTTCAATTAATTTATTGGGAACGGTATTGTATGCTTTATCTGTATTGCCAAAGATGCCCAAAGCCAGATCGCAATTATCTACTAAATATTTTGGTAAAGAATCATCGGCAAAGCTTAAATCTTTTCTCAGAAAAACACAGTCTTCAAGCTGCTTTTGCTTGATTTTTTGATCGTACACAGTAAATAAAGAATTGTCTGTACCAAATAAATTACAGGTGAACTTAACTTGATTTACCTGTAAAATTTTCATTGCCTCTAAAATATTTTCTAATCCATGAAGTGGAATAAATGTTCCCCACCAGCAAATATTCAAATTGCTATCTGGTTGAATTTTTCTCTGATGAACTAATCGAGAAACGTTAAAATTAGGAGCAATAAAAACTTTTTCTGGGGCAATCTTGATATTTAAAAGTTTTTCCCAATAAGTTAGTTCGTGGTAGGCTGTATGAACCACAAAATCAGACTTGGTTAAGGCTAAGACATCCTTTTGAAACATTTGTTGAGCTTGTCTGCTACCAGGCTTAATTTGCTTGCCCTTTAATACTTTTTGGTCTTTAACAAAGGTATCGTAAATTGAAATATACATCTCCACAATCAATTTTTTATTAAAGGTTTTAGCAGCCCAAAAAGCACTTTTAATAAATCTACTGTTCATGGGAGGTAAGTAAACTACGTCAACAAAATTAATCTTGATTAGTAATTCGATTAAGTAGAGAAACTTTAATCCAGGAAATATTTTTGTCGAATAGAAATCTGGACAAATTAAAGAAATATGATATCCAGAATCAAGTAAAAGTTTAACTAGAGCTTGAGAGCGATAATCTCGAAAAACATTCCCGTATATTAAAACCTTGCTTTGTTTCATATTAATTGGCATTAGCAGAAAAAAATATAAGATCTTATTAAAAAACATTTAGCTTTGATTTAACGACTAATTGCTGTGCGAAGTTCCTTTATGAATGCCACTGGCTGAGAGTGAGTCCAGTTAACTTGGCTAAATTTCTGTTTTTCTCAGTAAAATACTGACAAAGAAAGGCTTGCTCTTTGACTGAAGTTTTAGGAGGTTTTTGATTAGAACTTTTCGTGTATTCTTTGACGAGATTTCTGACTAATGATGGAGCCATGAAACCAAATCCTGAATAATCTAATTTTTTAAATATTCTGTTGAACTTGCGACCAACAAAATTGACATTTTGAGTTTTATTTCGATGCTCTTGTAAGTTTAAAGTCATGTTTTCAGAGTCAAGTCCTAAAAATTCAAAACAGCTTTTAACTACCTGTTCGGGATTCTGTTTGAGATCCTCAAACAAAAGAAAGAGAAAAGACTCAAGGGGAAAATATTTTAACCACAAAGATAACTGACCGTAGTAATCGCTAACATCGAGATAAAAATGATCATTTTTAATCGCGTCAAAGAAGCTGCGGTGTTCTCTTCCTGTATTAAAACTATGCCAATATCCTGAATAAGTCCTAGCGATAGGATCTCGTAAAAGATAAATAAATTTTGCTTTGGGATTGAGAGAATGAATTCGCTGCGGGATATTATGAAAGCACTCTTTAGCCATATAGGAGTTATTTGAACTAAGGGGGGCAAAAGAATAGCTTGTCGAAGCATCAATACAAAGAGTATTTTCGCTATTTGGAAACTGCTTTTGATACCAAGCTAAACTTTTGCCTGAGTTACCAGTAAAATAATGTGGCTCTTTATTCTTAGCAACGCAAATATCGGGATGCTGAGCAAGCAAATAAGCCAGGGTAGTAGTTCCTGCTTTTTGTGCGCCAATGAGATAAACTTCGGGTGAAAACGACATTTTATTCAATCATTCTTTACTAATTAACAACCTAAGAAAGCTTTTCATAAACCTTATATGCCATACGTTTATAAGAAGAATGTATTTTGAAATAAAGTTTATTGTCACTCGATCGCTGGGCAAGCTTAAAGTTATCTAAATCCTCTTTAAAAGTAGCACCTTGCTGCTGAATCATTTCTTCAAACATTTCCCGAGCATAACTATAAAGACTAATATCTAATTCATTAAATTGATGAATGAGGCTCAGGGTTTCTGGCGGTATTTCTCTACTAACATTTGAATGTTTGGCAACATTTTTTCTGACATAGAGAGAAGGAATATTCCAGCCTAAGATTTGCTTAAGCAGAATGCAGGTTTCGTCAAAGCGATCGACAAATCCCACTACCTTAAAGTGATTTGTAAGGTTGAGTTTCGCTTTAGCTAAAGTCTCTGGGTCAAATTGTTGAGACTTCAACTTAGCATCGCAACCTTGTAACTGAGCCTGTAGAGTCAATCCAGATAGGTAACAAGTCATACTGTTGTGTACTCCGCCAAAGGTTTTAATAAACTCTGGTAAAGTTTTATCTTTGACAATCTCGTTTTGATTGCGCACTAAAAAATAATAATAGGAAATGACTCGCTCAACTGGATCGCGTAAAACTGTTATATAGGTACATGGTCTTGATAAAAACTCATGCAGTCCAAAACCGACGTGTCCGCTGACAAATCTAATCGACTTTTTCTGAGCTTCAGAAAGATTCTGGTATTTTTCTATGCCTTTACGAACTTTCGGTGGCAGAGTTTTCAAATTGTAGAATTCAAAAACATTATGGGGTTGAAACTGGGATTGAACGATGTGTCTAAGACTTGTTCCCGCAGTTTTGGGAATATGCATAAAAATAACCAGGGAATCTTCTTCCTGGTTCTGACTAAGATTATCCATAACTCGGTTATTGAATAAGTGAATGATAAATAGCTTCTAGCTTGGCAGTTTGTTTACGAATATCAAACTTTTCCTTGATTAACTCTCTTCCTTGCTGTCCCATTTTTTTGCCCAAAGAGCGATCGCCCAATAAAATATCCAATTTCTCTGCTAAAGAGCGATCGTCTTTCTCCGACACCAAGAAACCTGTCTGACCATCGATAACGGCTTCAGGAATGCCGCTATGGTAGGTAGAAACCACTGGCACACCACAAGCACAGGCTTCGAGAATTACAATGGGTAAGCCCTCACATTCCCCGCTTTTTGCTACCTGACTGGGGAGCGCAAAAATTTCTGCGTGCTGCATTAGTTGTAGTACCTTTTCATGAGGCTGCGCTCCTAAAAAACGGACTTGGCGATCGATTCTAAGCTGTTTGGCAAGTGTCTGTAGTTTCGTGGTTAAAGCCCCCTGACCTACCTGAATTAGATTGACATCAGGATGTTTGGTTGCAATGCGAGCAAAAGCAGACAACAGTGTGGCAATTCCTTTTTTTTCTGTATGTCTGCCGACACAAAGAATATAACGTTCATTGTTTTTTTGGACAGCAGGAGCAAACTTGAGCGCATCTACACCAATATAGTGTTGAATAATTTTTTCTTTAGGATAGCCCTGCTCGATTAATTTGTGCTGAATAAACTTAGAAACAGCAATAAAACATGAAGCCTCTCTTTTGAGCTTTTCTTCATGGAACAGAAACTGATAATACAGCAGCTTCCCCGTACGCCAAATAGCTTTACGGGTTAGGGTAATATCATAACCATGAAAAGTTACTACCAGAGGAATTTTGAGCTTCTCAGCCAGAGCCATCGCATAGACACCATTAGGGCCAAAATGGGCATGAATCAAACTTAAACTATTTAAAGCAAGCCAATAATTCCTAAACAGGTTAGGATTTCGAGTCAAGATATAATTTATTTGCTTGAACTTAAACTTGTCATCTTGACTTAGAGCAATGTGAGGTAAGGATGTTGACTGTAAAAGAGTATTAGTGATAAATGTTGGTTGGTATTGCTGCAAATGATGAGCTTGCTCGATTACAAAAGCCTCAGAAATACGCGGAAAAGTTCTGAGATAGATACCGATGGGTTTCATCTTTTAGTTACCAATGCGCTGGTGGTTTGCTCTGGGATAGTTGCAGAAGAATCAAACTTGACAATCTCCATCATTCCTTTGGCATACTCAATCGGATCGCAATGGGATTCGACCCATTTTTGACCTTGGGTTAGAACAGAAGAAGTCTGAGAATCCTCAGCCAGACGAATAATGGCTTGAGCCACAGCTGACGGCTGGTCAGGGTCAACAGTCCACTGGGGAGCAAAATTATCTAAAATCTCACCAATTCCCCCAGTATTACTGCCAATAACTGGGACACCGCAGGCGATCGCTTCAACCACAGTCCGCCCAAAAGGCTCACGGGGAGCAAGAGTAACTACCACATCGGCATATTGATAGTAGTCTTCGATCGCAAAGGTAGGAGGCAAAATCGTCAACCGTTCAGAAACAGCCAACTGTTCTGCTAACTCTAGCAAGGTATTGGTATTGAACTTGTTAAGAGAATAGTCCTGTCCAATTATGACCCCGTGATAATCGTGTCCTAATCGTTTTAGTTTGGCTAAGGTTAGAACTAAACCTCGTAGATTTTTGTCATTAATGTGTCCTGGCTCGCTAATCCGAGATGGGGTCAACATAATCTTTGCCCCAGAAGCCAGAATTGGCAGTAACTCTGGTGGGGGTGTGGTTTTAAGCCGATGGCTAAACCGTCTTGGATCGACTGGAGGATACAAAATACCCCGAATTTTAAGCGGGAGACGCTTGGCTACGGACTGGGCGGTAAATTGTGAATTACAAATCGCCCCAGGTGCTAGACAGCTAAAAACAACTTTACGCAACAACCTCCCTCCAGGATTATGAGAGTATGCTAAGTCCCGAAAGACATGATAAACTCGACGACCGCTCAATCTCAATCGTGGTATATTGCGACCCAGAATTGGTAACAAATAACGATTAGTACAGTTTTCTAAAACTAAGGGATCGGCTCGCGGTTGCCGATCTACCCAACTCAATGCCCGTTGGTAAAACTGATGACCATTTGTAGCCGTAATTGACTGTAGACAGTCTCCTTGACCCGATTGTTGGAGATAACGTTCTAACAGAGAATCTCCTCTCACCAGGACGCAGATACGAGCCAAACTTTGCAGTTGAGCAAAGCCCGCGATCGTCATTGAAAGAGATACCGTCATACCTCCCAAGCTGTCACACCAGGATGGCAAGATAATTAGTTTATCCATGATGTACTCTCCTGGTTAGAGGTATCAGCTTGGTTGGACTCGGTTGACGAATTAGCATACACAATAAGCGTCCCCATAATCATGGAAAATTGAATGATAGTTACAGCCGATTGCAGGGTAAAAAGAGCCAAAATAGGAACCCAGCACATCGGTCTATCTCTGCCAGTCTCATAAAACCAAGCGATCAGAGATGCCCAAAAAGTTACAAACAGTCCCATACCCAATAAACCCTTTTTATAAAGAAGATCTCCCAGAATAAAGCTGTGAGAACCAATACGAGGTGGTTCGACTACAAAAACAACTGGTCCTCCTCTGGCTGGCTCTCCCTCAACTTTGTGACCAAAAATTGGTTTGTCAGGAATTTTTTCTAGAGTGGCTTGATAAACTTTGGAGCGACCTTCGGTTGAACCAGCACGGGCATTGGCTACTGTCGATGCGGTATTATCATAAGTCGCAAAAATTATGTCCGTAACGGGTGTAATGGACAAAGTAGCAAAACTAAAAATTGCCAAGCAGGCAAACACCAGTGCTGTTAAACGCAACTTCACCAAAGTTATAAACAAACGCAATGATAAAGCTGCCGGTAAGGCCAGCCATACTGAACGAGAACCAATCAAAATTAGCAGAAAAATACACCCTGCCAATAGCAAACATGACCAAATTCGATTTTTTAGTTCTACAGCGATCAAGCTGACAAAACCTAAAAATGATGCTGCTGCTTGGTAGTGACCAAAGAAAAACCGCACGCGGTCTTCATCATAAAATGCTAAATAGTTAGTCCAACCTCCCACATCTCCTGGGGTAAAATTGCTTTTACCTGTCAATATGGCGTAAAGATTGCGTGGTGGATTATCAATCCAGCTGGGGAAAGCAAACTGAAAAATCAGCCAGCCTAAGAACATCTGTATGATGCTCATTGAGCAAGCCCAGGCAACAACTTTTAGACGAACTTTGATATTATTGCTCTGGATATACCAAACCAAAAAAGGAATGGAAAACTGAATCAATGATTTAATGACATTATTGGAACTGACAACCATATCTGAAGGTATATCTATGGTTGGGTAGGCATCTAGAAAGACGAATAAGGTGTCTATACTTTCATAAGCATAAAAGGCAAATAAAGCGATTACCGCCCAACTGGGACGCTTCAAACTTAGTTTTTTATAGCGTAACCATTCATAAAGTACAATCCCCAAAGATACTAATAATAGTAGATAGTTGGTAATCCCCACTAACCACCATACTGGCAACAGAACAATATTGGCACACACCACTTTTTCGGCTGCGGTCAAAATTTGCCAACGCAGAAAAATTCCCGTAAATAGCTTTTCAGGAGGTGGATGAGGATAATGCTCGTTATGTCTAGTTAAGTGATTCATAGGCTGCGACTGCCTGATAGGCTGCAATAGTTTTTTGTGATTGTGAGATATATTCGTAGCGATAGCTGTTGCTAGAGGAATTGACCTCGTTTAAAATCAAGCCCTGAATTTTCGCCTTGTGTAATCTAAGTTGCTCTAAGCTATCCATTACTGAATGGCGATCGCTTTGTCCTGGTTTAGTTACAAAAAGTACGTTTTCGACTGTCGGAATCATCAGCATAGATTCACTAGTTAAATTAATTGGCGGAGTATCCACCAAGACATAATCGTAATTACCTTCTGCCTGTAATCGATTGAGGTATTGTTCAAAATTTCCTCTAGCAAAAAACCGTGCGGACTCTTCTTCTGGTAATACTGGGGCGGGAATTAGATCCAATCCACAACCAAAACTAACAATCGGTCTAGTGTCAACCCTCTCAGATCGCGTAGTGATCGATGCGACTCCTAAATGTTTGGTAAGACTGGCTTTGTGCAGATCGCCATCGACCAATAAAACCCGAAAACCTAGCTTTTCCAGAGCGATCGCCAGACCCAAGGTAATCGTAGTTTTTCCTTCCCCAGCCATAGCACTGGTAATCATCAGGCGACGGTTATCCAAGGTTAAGGAGCGAATAATCGTTGCCAGACGTTCAAACTCTCGTTTGGTTAAATCGTCAGAGATTATTGAGCGATCGCTATTTTTCACTACTAGGGAATTGGCAGATAATTCCCTAGTAGTAGATGACGGTAAATACAACGAAGTATTAGAAGTATTTTGAGAGCGAAATAAATCGCTGTTCTCTTCCGATGGTTTTAATTGAGGGGTACGATTCCAGTCTAAGTACGGCTGTTTTAAACGACCCAGACCATACAAGATGGGAAACTCCAATAGCATCAAATCTTTAGTACTTAGCAGTGGTGAGGAAGATTCTAAAAACAACACTAAACTGAAGCCACCAAAGGCAGAAGCCAACAGTCCGCCTAATATAATTAGTTTTTTACTGGCTTTTTCTGGTACAGGATCGAGAACTGGCCCATCAATTAACTGCACATTGGGATAACTATTAAAGTTATCAATTTTTGCTCGACTGGTTTGGGCAACAATCCCTTTGTAGACACCTTCTGCGATGTTGTGTTTTCTTTCTAGCTCAATAAGCTCAGCTTTATTAGTGGAAATACTGTTTAGTTCGTTAGTTAGCTTGTCAATCTGATTTTGAATCTGAATTGTTTGTTGCTGAAGTCCCTTACTATTTGTCTGAGAGGTAATTGACTCGGCAATCATATCCAATCTTTTGGTTGAGACATTACTACCCAAGGTTAAGTCCAGAATCTTGACTATTAGCATCAGGAAGTACGTTCTTAATTTTTTGTTTAAGTTCTTGGTCTAGCTGCTCGCGCTGAAACAAAAGCTCCTGCACCTGGGGGCTGGAATCCTTATATTTACTACGAGCATCAGATAACTCAATCTCAGTTTGGGCTAATTTTTGTCTTACTTCTTGATATTCTTGATTTTCTGCTAGTTTTAGCGATTGAACTGCTTTTTCAGGAGTAGTATTAAACTGACTAGCAGCAATTTCTGCTTTGGTTTGACTAGCCTCAGCCTCAGATTGCAGCACAGTTAGCTGTGTTCTAAGTTGATTAATGGAACTGATTAACTGTTGAGCTTGAGCATTACTATCGACAATACCCGTAACGCGACGCATTTCACTTAATTCTTGCTCGGCTTGGGAAAGATTATCTTTGGCTTTTTGCAGTTCTGACTGGGAAAAGCTTTGCCGAGAATCGGCATCTGAATAGCGTAATTCATTAAGACGCTGTTGAAAAGCTGTTGCTAGCTGATTAGCTCTTGCTAAAGCTAGCTCTGAACTAGAACCTTGAGCTTCTAAAAGAATAACTGTCGACTGTGGTAATAGCTCGACAGTAAATAGATTTTTAAAGATTTTTAGGGCTGGGAAATCAGCTTTTTCAGGATCTTGCTGCCAAACTTTACCTAGCACAGCGTCGCTAGTAATAATCGTAGACTGAATTTCTAAGGGATTTACTTCTTTAGAAAAACCAGTGCTGCTGTCTTTGATGCTTCCTAATGTACCTAGATCGGCACTTAAATTACCTCCAGAATTAGGTACATTGAACTTTGCCTTCGCCTTCCAGACTGGGGGAGACAGAATATCTGCTAGTACTGTTGCTGATAATACTGTCATCACTATTATCAAAAAGTTCAGCACAATCAAAGGGTTACGATGTCTGCGAATAACATTAAAATTATGATTCATCGTTGCTTGAATAATTATTGTGTTTGAGACTTCTTTATTTAGTTGGGACTGGTTTGAATCTTTGCCTTACGCGAGTTAACTTGGCACGAAAATAGCCCCGCAATCCCAGTCTCAGTATCGACTTGCCTTCGTTTGGCGCGAGAACGCACAGACCACGCCTCAATAGTCTTTCGAGACTATCTTTAGCACTACGTTCGATCGCTCGACTTTCTCGCCATGAAAGCCAGATTACTTGTAGGGTCTCTTTAAGAGAAGAATTACCTTGTTGAACTGCCTTAAAACTGCGATAATCGGCATCCCGCTGTAGGTCAAAGCGATCGCATAATCCTATTTTAGCTGCCGTTGCATTGATATATTGTGCATTTAATTCTCGCTGTTTCAATAAGTATTGAATATTTTCAGTTCGTGCCTGTAAATTTTTACCATGTATGCGATAAAACATTAGTGGTTCATCTATGCAGCCAACTTCTCCATAAAATGGCACGACGGCCGTTAGATAGGTATCTGCTGCTTCGTTTCTGGTTGTGGGAATTGGCAAAACTGATTCTAAAACTTGACGACGATAAGCCAAGGCTGAAGTTATAGCCATTGCATACCTACCCCACCGTAATAATAATTGGCTCACATCTCCTTGATTGTGAGTTTTAGAGCCAGAACCTATGGTCTTACCTTGGCGATCTACTGCAATTCTTCCATGAGATATTTGCACCCATTGAGGATGGTTGCAAAAACCGCTGACTATTTTGTTTAATTTGTCAGGATGATAGTAGTCATCTGCATCTAGAAAACAAATGATTTCTCCTTGGGCTTTAGCAATTCCTGCATTTAAAGCCTTACCCTGACCTCTATTTGGCTGGAAGATTGCAGTTATTTGTCCCTGATAGGATTCAATAACTTCTCGTGAATTATCAGTCGAGCCATCGTCAACAACAATTAATTCAAAATGGCGATAGGTTTGCTTTAAGACACTCTCTATCGCTTCAACTAAAAAATAACCATAGTTATAGTTACCAATAATTACGCTAACCAATGGGTTTTGCTGACTCAAGCTAGGCTTGGTCAGTTGAAGTGATTTTATCATCGTCAAACACTCACAATATTACTGAGTAATGTATTGTTTGGATAATTTAAGATAATTAGGTTTAGTTAATGCTTGTTTAAAATTAGACATTCTAATTCTATTTTCTCAAGATTATTAAAGTTCACTCACTGGTGTCTTCTCGAATAATCTTCAACAGAAAATCTGCTGCTAAAGTCAAAACTATTGAACTGATATCTTGGCTTGGAAATTTAAGAACTATGAATTCTAATTTATCAGATAAATTTGGATTAAGCTTACTATTGTTTTAGTTGTGATTTAATAGTAATATCTTGAATTTCTATTATCTTTATTTTGTTGACATAACTATAGTATGATTCGTAATTTAGTTCTGTATATATCGACACATTCTAATTATTTTAAAATCAATTTATTAGTTTGTATCGCTATATTTTGTTAGTGCTTAATACATTAAATTTATTTTACCCTTGTGGAATTTTTTAATAAATATTTCTTTGCTAAAGCCAATTAGTTAATGAATCTAGCTTATTACAAAAGTTAAAAATGAAATTCATCAAAAGACTATATTTTTGCGATTTTAATACTCTTCATAAAAAGTACTTTATCTGTTTATAGTTTATAGTGTTCTATGTTAAGTATTGGACTTTATGCGTGGTTTACGACTCATAGAATAGCTAAATTCACTAACAGAAGGATTAGGAAGATTAGGATTAATTGTCCCAGTTGATTTTTCCCAATCCTCAGCATTAGCCAAGGATACCTTGATTGAACTATCAGCTTTACGAGAAATTTTTAGCCACATTTTTCCGTGTTGTTCGCAACAAAAATCTTCAATCCAAGAGCTGCGATCGAGATATGTATTATTTTGAGCTATCAAAAAACTTGCCTTTTTCCGAGAGATATTAAGACTTTTTTGCACTTCTAATATTTCTTGATAATAAAGATAGTGTTTTGGACTTCCTATTCGCCATAATTTTGTCTGGCAATAAGGACAGTTGAATTTTTGCTTATTGCTTTTTCTACTGCGCTTACCTGGCATAGTTTAAATACTCCTAAAAGTGTAAAAAAGTTTTATCGCCGTCAAGCTATAAAAACAAACAGCAAACATTTTTGAACAATTGCTAAATAAATCAATATAATTTTTTGCCAAGTAAGAATTTATACTGATTTGTTATAATAGCTTTTATATTTTTTTAGCTATAGCTAAAAATGTTTTTCTGATGTTGACCAGCTTGATATTTTGGAAAGATATATGCAACTAACTTTTATAATATCGAAAAATATTTAAATAAAAAATAACGTTATAATTACTTAATATTACAGCTCTTTATAAGCAATATTATATTTTAAAACATAGGTCTAAAGTACAAATAAAAAGGTCTAAATAGTTGTCTAAAATTAATTACAAATCTTTTTGAGAATAAATAAGTAAATCAACTTAACTATAGGTATATTCGGAAATTCAAAGAATATTGGGTATTAACCATCAACTACGGTGACGTTGTTTGAAGATGCAATTTCTTACACAAGAAAATAGCGAAATTAAATGGTACGAAAAAGCATAAATAATTTGAGGCTGCACTTCGTCGTACAAACCTTCCTATTTTCGTTGCGTAGCAAACCCAGATCGAACATTGTCAAGAGAAATTCCCAACAAAGCGATCGCTTTGTTTACAATCTTCGTTAAGTCATCGCACCTATGCAGCGAAGAATACTTTTAAAAAAATCAATTTGTTGATTTTGGCTATCCAGATAACAATTTAGCTTGCCTGAAAATATCTTCAGTAAATTGAGGATTATCTTGCATTTTCTTAAACAAAACCGTCAAATCTTTAGGGCTACCCTCTACTGCAATACTAATACCGGCATAAATAATCTCAAAGTCTTGAATTCTGTCTTCAATATGTTTGGGGATTTCTTGTTTTATGTGGATAATTCGGACAGTTTTATCATATTTTCTATCAGCATGTTCTCGAGTAACATTAACCTCTGAGGATGTATTTTGAGCATCTAATTGTATTGTGCTACTCAAATTTAATTGGTTTGCTTGTTGGTAAGTATTGGTTTTAGTCGATTCCCGATGGTGTTTGACAACTAACTTAGCCAGAGAATAGGTAATATTTTCTCCCCTAGCAGCAAGCTGCAAAGCATATTCTCTAGCACTTTCAGGTGTCGAAGGAGCAGCTAAAATATAAAGTGCAGAAGCAGAAAAATTGAAATGCGTAAAATTTACGTTTTTGAATTGTTCGCTCACCTGCATAAATTTTGTTGCTGAAGAAATACTCCAATTAAATTCTGCTTTAAGCCAACTCCTGAACTCTCCATGTTTTAGTTGTTGTTTAACCTCAGCTAGCTTTTGACCCACGTCTATAATGTCTTTTGCTGTTTGACGAATTAGTCCTTTAATCTCAGTGGTTTTTTGTTTGACGCTAATTTGAGTCTTCTGATTGAAGATTTCATAATTAAAATTATGTTGTTTAGTGACATCACATACTTGATTGTGAGATGACTCAAGGCTTGAATCTTCTACTAAGTTTGGGAAATTCAAAACAGATACCTCTCAAATAAAAAAGCAACAGTTAATCTTTAGCAAAAAAAGCTATTGTTTAAACTTGTTATATAATCAATCAAGATTTGGGGTAAATAAAATATTTTAAATATAAAAAAAAATTATATGGGTTTTGGCTTTCGATGTCGCCCTCATAAATAATCTTACTAGCTTAAATTCTTTGAATTATGAGGTTTACAACTAGAATTACAATTATAGTTTTTAAGATGCTTGTTCTTGATATGATTTGATGAAGCAATTAATTCAGCCATTATACTACAGAATAACATTGGTAAAGAAAAAAAATGTTATCAAATTTACAATGCTGCGATCGCCATTGAGGGCAAAAAACAAAGCATTGCCGAGCAAGGATTATAAGCATAATTTCCTAAATAGTTTACACTGATTTATAGTACCGTCAATCTTCTTCTCTTGTCAACACTAGTGCTACATCACCTCAATAATGTCTTTAATGTTTAATTGCTCGGTTTTAAAATAAGCTTTATTGTTGGATTATCACTCGTCACGAGGTACGATTCAAGACCAATGACGTCGCATTGAATCGTGACTACTGCATACCACACAGTTCCTCTTACTTCTTGATACAATCTTGACTCCTTTAACACTGAATCCATCAGGAATTGGTCGATGACAATTAATCTCAATCTCCTTGAGTATAGGTAGTTTGATCGTATTTCCCTTAATGGGATTCGTTTTAAACTGCGGGAACAAGAAAGATTGATACCTGCCAAACTTTTTATATCTAGGAAACCCAAACTTTTTAGTTTTAAATTTTTCCCAGGTATTATGAAGTCGTTTTACACAATCCTGAGTTACTTGAGAGTGAACAGCTTTGTACCAAGGATTAGTTTTTTCCAATTCAGCAGCATAGATAACAAGATCTGGTTCAGACAAAAGAACAAGTCACAGCAGACTCAACACCCAACTTACCCGATCACGAATCAACGGGACAAAAGTCCATATCCAAGTCAGATATAGACCAAATCGGTAGTGTAGCAACAGTGTTGAAATAGCTAGATTTCTCTACCAAATTCAAACTTGTTGATATATGAACCAATTACTAAATCGTGCATCTGAGCTATTTTAGAGAAATAAATAGATTTTCGCTTTAGGCGTTTGATTCTAGTTCTCAAGGTTAAATGCTTTCTTTCAATTTTTAGCTTACTGAGAATTCCCCAATAACTCCAGTCTATTTTGCTACTCTAGAAAAAAAAGACGAGGATTAAATACTCGTCTGAGAGATAAATTGAATTGTAAAATTTGCTTATAGTGCTAATCGTCAAATAGTAATCTAGCGACGCGATCGCATCAAAGTCATTAAGACGTAGTAGAACAACAAAGCGACAGAAGCAAACAATTCTAAGGATGCGGCAACGTGCTGATGGGTTGCATAGTGACGAATGATGTTAGACGTGCTGTATAAGATTGCTGCCGAAGCAAAGACAATCATCAGCGCGGAGAAAATCAACCCCAAAGTAAAGCCAAATATAACGCTACAAATGATTAAGCCTAAAGCAATAAAACCGCCAATTTTGAGAAAGTTCCCTAAAAAAGAAAAATCCTTACCGCTAGTAAATGCCACCGTAGTGATTCCGACAAACATCATCAGCGTCAGAATGGCTGCCATGGGGATTAAACTAGGATCGTTGGTATAGTAGGCGGCAATATAAAGTATGGGGGCAAAGATCAATGCTTCACCGACAATATATGCGCCTAATCCTGCATACTGCGTACCTACAGCATCAGCTTTAGTTACTAAACTACGAGATAACCATCCCAATAAAGAAAAACCGCCGATAATCATCAACCAGCCGAATCTGTTACCAGAGATGAAACTTGTAAGAGCTTCGGCAATGCCGAGTTGGAATAAAATAAATTCCACCACGATAAAAGCGGCAACGGCACCTGCTAAATGAATATAGGTATTCTTAATAAATCTAGCGCGATCGCTAGGGTTTGCTTGAGCAACACTAACCATAGTTTGTCTACCTTTAATTAAATAAATGTCAAAGTTAAAAATTTCAATGTCGATGAAAACTATTCTTTATTTTAACTAAAGCAGAGTTAATGGAGAGTGATCTCTATTGCCTATCGGTTCGGTTAATCTGGCTTTCAAAGCTTAATCCAAATTCACTGTAGTTTGTTGGGCTGCCATATATTCAGCGAATGCTTTAGGATAGAGCAGCAAAAAATAGACCCACCAAGCAATAATTGGTAAAGAAACAGCAGCGGTAATCCAGACATTGTGCAACGCAAACCAGCTAAGAGCAACAATAGTTATCCCTGTCAGAATAATCGACCAAGGTTGACACCACCCAGGCTTATAATCCCAAACATCGATCGATTTAGTATTAGATTCCAACTTCATAATTACCTATTACCTAATAACGCTTCTTGCTGTGCTTCTAGTAATTCCTTGATACCCTTTTCGGCTAAGTCTAGCATTTTGTTTAATTGCGATCGCGTCATACTATTAGACTCAGCAGTTCCCTGAATCTCAATTAATTCCAGCTTACCGTTCATGACCACATTTAAATCTACATCTGCCTTAACATCTTCTGGGTAGTCTAAATCTAAATAAGCTTCACCCTCAATCAATCCTACTGATACCGCCGCGACAGGCTCAATGAGAGGTGATTTTTTCAACTCTCCTGCGGCAATCAACTTATCAATGCCGTGAGCTAAAGCGACGTAAGCACCAGTAATTGAAGCGGTGCGAGTTCCTGCATCAGCTTGAAGAACATCAGCATCGATCGCGAGGGTTTTTTCTCCTAACCCTTGAAGATTAATAGCTGCCCGCAAACTACGCCCGATTAGTCTTTGAATTTCTTGGGTACGTCCTGAAAGCTTCATCAATTCCCGTGAATGGCGAGTATTGGTAGCTCCTGGTAACATCCTGTATTCCGCAGTCAGCCAAGCTTGACCACTATTGAGCAAAAATCGAGGTACTCGATCCTCAATGCTAACAGTACAAAGTATCTTGGTTTTTCCGCATTCAATAACTACCGAAGATAAGGGATTTTCGATAAAATCAAGCTGAAAACTATGATGGCGAAGTTGATTAGGCTGACGATCGTTCACACGTTTCCAGGACAAGATAATACTCCTTAAATAATTAATATTCAAGTGTGACAAATGATGGTCTGATTCTAAGCAAAATGGAGTCAATTCTTAACTAATTGGTTGCGATCTCTCCAGAATTCTCTTGGCGATTTCAATAGTTATAGTTAAAGCGATCGCTTCGACACTCTCGCTTTAGTCATAATTCATGCTGAAAAAAGCGGATGGACATATCGATCTCAGTCGAATGGAATAGTAAATGTCGATCCTTGAATGGGAACTATAAATTCAAAATGAGTTTCTAATTATATTATGGCAAAGTTGCAATATATTTCCTTGGCGACTATTTTAGCGTTATTCAGTTTAAGTACGATCAATGTTTTTGATGTCCATGCCTCGGTTAATAATATTAAACAGAAACCTATTACTGTTCCTACCGCAAAAAATACTTCGATTTCTGAAATAGCGTTTAAACCCTATCAGTTAGCTCAGCAAACTTCATCAGATAAAAATGATAAAAATTCCAATTCTGATGACGAAATGATTGATGCCTTGCAAAAAAGGCAAGAGAAAATTAATCAATCTTCAGAGAACTTAAAGAAAAACACAGGGACAGAATCCTCCACCTCCAATACTGACAAATTCTCATCATCATCACCTATAGCTAGTCAGCTAGCATTCAGGATGTTGGCGATTGGATTACCTGCCGCTATCTTGCTACTTCTAATTGGTCAACCCGTTGTCAAAGGAATTACCAACGTTATTAAAAATAATTATGATGAGAAATTTGGTAAGCCAAAAGTTCCCGAAGGTTCTGTGAATCTCCACGCTCGTTCTTTTAAAGAAATTACTCTCATCGGCAATCAAGCTGAAAAAATCAACAACGATAAATTTGGCAGTGAAGAGTTTCTTCTGCTGCTGAGAATTAAAATAAACATGTTCAAAGAAGCAGACGGTTACAAAGGACTTAGCGATTGTGTCGATCTGCTGCAAGCAGGGATTATTGCTCAAAAAAGCTTTCTTCGTTTAGAACAAACTGAATTACGTTATCGTAGCCGTAAACAACAAGAGTTTTATCAATACATTGCAGATAATCTGGAAAATGATCTAGATCGAGAAGAATTTACCAAAAAGGTAAAAAAGAAGCAGAGTGAAGTTTTACCTTTGATTACTACTGAGGAAGGAAGGGCAGCAATTGATACCTATGCTAAAGAAATTAATATTCTCAGTAAGTATAAATTGGGCTTAAAACTGTTGGCATTATTTAAACAATATGAGTTAAAGGATTTTTCTATTCTGAAGCATGTTTCCGACGTTATGGAAGCTCTAGAAGGAAAGGATTTAGTAAATAGTGATGATTTAGTCTCACCTGTCCTAGAAAACTATGAAAGCTTTGAAAAGCTAGGTCCGATTATCGGTATCTCGGCAGCAGAAAGTACGCCTCAAGCCTATGCCAGAATCTTACAGGTAATTGGCTTAACCAACCGTCATGGGAAAGCATATCTCGAATTTGCTCAGCTTGTAGAACTGCTCAAGAAATGGGAAAAACCTTATAAGGCGATCTCTCTAGTAAGAAAGGAATACACTGAGGATAAATATTCCCTTCCCGCCGAATTTAAGGAAGACATACCAGGTTCTAGCGTTTATCAGAAATATGCCAAATATCTTCCTGATTTATGATTTTTTAACTGTTTCTTTACTTGGGGAGAAGATTACGATTTGCCTCTAACTGATTACCTCAAAGTCTAAAAGACTGATTCCCAGAGCAATTCATCGCCATCATATAAACAAATTTTAGTAACTTGCATCGGCTTATCGAACATAGCACCCAAACTACCAAGCAGACCACTCTGATTAACTGAATTATTGGCGAGGTTGACGACTATTTGTTTTCTATAATTTTCTTCTCCTCCTGGATAGATTACTGTTCCTTCGCAGCTTACTTGAGTATAGTAGGTATTTTTTTTCAGCCTTACCGCTGGCGAGACAGTATTAATCGGACAGTTTTTTGACGTTGCCGAGACAGAAATTTCTGGCTGCGGGGACTTAGCTTGGTAAACTATTCGTACCAGCGGATTTTCAATCCCTCTGGCTGGAGCATGGGATTTATTGATCAGCTCAAGAGTTAGCTTGGTTGCTCCTTTATCAGCAGTAATCTGTGATTCAACATAGATTTCTGGTGTATTTTGCTCGGGGAAAGATACTGTTTTTGCTGGCTCTCCGCCAAATTCAGCATACATCTTGGCTAAAGCTCCCACAAATCCTGCATTGTAGCCAACACCAACTTCGTTTCTAATCCAATCAGTGCGATCGTCTGACCAGTTATCTTGTCGATCTGGCCCGCCAACTAATGCACCCATTAACATATTACGAGTTTCCGTAGGCTGCGTCATATTGTTTAACCAACTTCCATGAGCAGTGCGATGGTGCGGATTTTGAGGATAGTTATCACCATAGCCAATTAAATAGCTTCGTCTAGCTGGATTTTGACCCAGAATATAGTTAACCTGACTAACACCAAAATCGAAATAACGCCTTGCCCGATCTATTTTGCCCTGGGACTTTAACCAATCGCTGTAAACAAATGCCACAAAACTCGTGTTGGCACTTAAGGGTAGTGAAGCCCATTTGACTAAGAAAGCCAAACCACCAGGACTATATGTAATCTTTCTGCCCTGATATCCCACCGTCCAAAAATCTAGCCAAGCTTCAGCACGTTGCTGATATTCTTCTTTGCCTGTTTCTGTTGCCAATAAAACATAGGTGCCGTAGGACTTATCATCAAATTGATAGGTGTAGTCAAAAGGCTTGCTCATCTTGGTGTATTCAGCCTCCGCTTGGTTGAGGTATGCTCCTGAATAGCCTTGACCCTGAGCTTGCTTTGCCTTGTGTAACCAAATTGCGCCCCAAACTAATTCATCTTGATAGCCATTGTTGGAAGTATAAAAAGGATTGGCTTCTTTAAGGCAGTCGGAATATTTACCACGATATTTATCGGCAAAATCAAATAGTGCCGCTGCTTTTTGGACTAATAGATCGGCGTACTGGGTATCGCCGTTTTCTCTGAACAATATAGAGCTAGAAGCTAAGGCAGCAGAAGTTTCCGCTGCTAAATCTGTTCCAGGACAGCTAGCGTCAATTTTATAGGCTGGTCGTTCCATTTGATAGTGAACTACCTCTAATGGACCCCACCATTCATGATCTAGTTTGCCATTGCCTACCTGTCCATAAAGAACATACTCTCCAGGATTATCATTAGCGAAAGAGTTGAGTAGATAATCGGTTGCCCACTTAATATTTTGAGTTAGGTGTTCTAGCTGACCCGATTTTTGATATGCATCATAGTATTCGATTCCACCCCAGGCTAAGTTAACCACTGAAAACGCCAGAGGAAAGTTGAACTTGACGTTATCTCCTGCATCTACCCAACCGCCACTCAGATCTATTCCGACATCTTGACCATCTGCTAAAGTCGCATCTCCTCGCCAGGGAAATCGATTCCATTCTGGTAACTCTCCTGTTTGTTGTGCTTCATAGAACAGGATCGATTTTTGAAGTGCCTCCCCATAGTTCTGACTTTGACTGAAGCTGGGCAATGAAGTTAGAGCGATCGCCATAAACGCTACTAACCCAATTAATATACGGCTAAATTTAGATCTAAAAAATAGTGGCATTAACTTTAAAGTAATATGTTAAAACCTCAGACTTACTCTCTTTGCGTCCTGTTCCCTGAGAAAATCCCCCTAACTTCAATCGCAGATAAACTTTACAATAAGAGATTGCAGCAAAATTTATCGCAGAAATAGCAATGAGTGAGTTTGATTACGATTTAATTATTATCGGTGCCGGGGTTGGTGGTCATGGTGCAGCACTCCATGCAGTTAAAAATGGCTTGAAAACGGCAATTATTGAAGCAGGGGATATGGGGGGAACCTGCGTAAATCGTGGCTGCATTCCTTCAAAAGCTTTGTTGGCAGCCTCTGGTAGAGTCAGAGAATTTGGCGATGCCCATCATTTACAGGACATGGGTATTCAGTTAGGAGATATTCAGTTCGATCGTAGCGCGATCGCCAACCATGCTAATAATTTGGTTAACAAAATTCAAGGAGATTTAACTAATAGTCTCCAGCGTCTCAAGGTAGATATAATTCGTGGCTGGGGCGAATTAGCAGGAACCCAAAAGGTCAAGGTTAAGGGAGAAGACGGCGAAAAAACCTATACTGCTAAAGATATTATGCTTTGTCCTGGTTCGGTGCCTTTTGTGCCAAGTGGCATCGAGCTTGATGGCAAAACCGTTTTTACTAGCGATAATGCAGTTAAGTTAGAGTCTTTACCCGACTGGATTGCCATTATTGGTAGTGGCTATATCGGTTTAGAGTTTTCCGATGTCTATACTGCCCTCGGTTGCGAAGTAACCATGATCGAAGCCTTGGATACCTTGATGCCAGGTTTTGACCCCGACATTGCCAAGATTGCCAAAAAAGTTTTATTAGATCGGCGGGACATTGAAACCTACAAGGGTGTCTTTGCCACCAAGATTATTCCTGGTACACCCGTTACCATTGAACTGACCGATGCCAAAACCAAGGAAGTTGTCGAAGTTTTGGAAGTAGATGCTTGTTTAGTTGCTACTGGACGTATTCCCGCGACCAAAAAAATTGGTCTAGAAACTTTGGCTGTTGAAGCAGATCAGCGTGGTTTTATTCCCGTCAATGACAAAATGCAGGTTTTGCGGGACGGCAAGCCCGTACCTCATCTCTGGGCGGTGGGAGATGCTACAGGTAAAATGATGCTGGCTCATGCTGCTTCGGGACAAGGAGTAATCGCTATTGAAAATATCTGCGGGGAAGATAAAGAAATTGACTATCGCTGTATTCCTGCGGCGGCATTTACCCACCCTGAAATCAGCTATGTGGGCATGACTGAAGCTCAAGCTAAAGAATTAGGAGCAAAAGAAGGATACAAAGTAGCTACGGTTAAGTCGTTTTATAAAGGTAATTCTAAAGCCTTAGCAGAGGGAGAAACCGAAGGTGTTGCCAAGATTATCTATCGCCAGGATACAGGGGAACTATTGGGAGTACACATTATTGGGATTCATGCTTCAGATTTAATCCAAGAAGCAGCAAATGCGATCGCCCGACGAGAATCAGTGCAGAATCTCTCCTTTAATATTCATACCCATCCCACCCTTTCCGAAGTTCTCGACGAAGCTTATAAGCGGGCGCAGGTAGTCGGTGTATAATACACTAGTACATCAGGGGTAATAAATATAAATAGTTACCCCTTGCCAAACCACAAGCCTAATAAAGAATGAAATATAGATTTTTAACTTTAACCAACAGAGCTTGGCTAATCATGATTTGCTGAGAATTTTCAAAGATCTCAAATCTTGCCAAATGGCTTGCCATATTTATGCCAGTTTTCTTTGTTAAAGGGTGATTGCCAACGCAAGATTAATTTTCGTTCCAACTTTAGTCTTGCTGTTCGTTCTTCTGGGGTATCATGCCAAAAAGCGCTACATACTTTGACATCCAGGTCATATTTACGGTGAAGATCGATATAGTTGGCAATATAGTCACGGCAATCATGTACACCATTCCATCGCTGTTTGGCACTTTGCATTGTTTCCCCTACATAGAGTAACAACGGCACAGCGTTATCAATAATGAAGTAAATACAAATTCTTTCTCCATGTTGGCGCGATCGATAAAAGGTTGAGGAATGCAGCTTTAACTGAAAAGGATCGATCGCCTCATGATCGCAATGGCTTTTTGGCGGATCGAATAGACTAGTCTGCTGAAGAGGTTTAGTGGCTAAGGTGCGCTGTTGATCCCTAAATATTCTAGTTTTCCAGGCTTTTAGAGCTTCGTGGCTCATCAACTTTTGAGGTTGCTCAACTCGATAAGCATCTCTAGCTTCAAATAGCTTAAATTGTTTTGGCACAGCGATCGCTTATTATAAACTGTCAAAGTAGCCAGCCTAACATTAATCTGCGATCGGTCAATCATTGATTTAAAGATTTTTGTCGGTATTAGCGAAGAAACATCAACGCAATTCCACCCAGAGAAATCACCACACCTAAAATTGCCCGCAGACTAATCTTTTCTCCCTGTAATGCCACGATGGGCAAGACAAACAAAGGGCTAGTAGCCAAAAAGGTTTGAGCAATTCCAGCGGGAGCAAACTTCAGCGAAATTTGCTGTAGCCAGATGCCAAGATAAGTACTGCCCATAGCTGCGATCGCAATTATCCCGAGACTATGTCCAGATAGTTGCCATTTGAGCTTAGGTTGCTTGGCAGTAATTTGTTTAAAGGTGGGCAGAAATAACCAGCAGACCACAATTATCGTACCGCCCACTAATCGAATTAAAGTACTTTCAAGAGGGGTAACATCAGATTGAATCAGAGCAAAACGAGAAATAACTGCCCCTAATGCCTGAGCGATCGCCGCTAGAATCCCCCAAATAATTCCTTGACGAGAAATACTAGTATTATCTACAGGATTACGTTCGCTAATTACCCAAGCTATCCCCATAATAGTTAGTAAGATACCGCACCAAGAACTAGAGGTTAGCTGTTCACCGATAAAAATTAATGCCAGCAATGCACCCATCGGCGGAGAAGAAGTTTCTAACAATAGAGTACGTCTAGCACCCAGGCTGTTTAAAGCTGAAAAATATGCCGTATCTCCCAAGCCAATGCCGATCGCACCGCTAATACTTAGTAAAGCAATGGTAGAGGTAGATAAGTCAGTAAAAGCTGCACCTTGGATCAGTAGAGTAATGATTATAAAGGCGATCGCCAAGACACCTTTATAAAGATTAAGCTGTAGCGGAGGAATTTTTAACCCTAGACGACTATATATTACTGAAGATAAAGCCCAAAGCAGCGCAGCGCTTAAAGCAGATATCTCGCCGATAAAATTATTGAATTGAATTATCATAACTATAACCAATTCGCCCTCATTTAAATGACAATCTGTAAAGTAATAGGTCGGAAAAGATTTGCGATCGCCTATCGTGTAATATTAGGCAACTTACTCGGACGCGCGAAATGAATTTTGACTTTTAGGAAGTAAGCGCTACTAAAATTTTAAATTTCCTACAGCAAGACAAATATAGTCTGCACCTCTAGGGATATGATTGAGTCTGCTACATTTGAATAATTACAACTATTACCACTAAACTATGCAAGTTTTTTCTCAGCAAGCCTGGAAAGAGAAGCGCCAATCTATTCCAACAGAAGAAGATACCCGCAGTAAAATCTTACAGGCAGCACTGCAATTATTTGCAAAACGTGGCTATGATGGCACAACGACCAAGGATTTGGCTAAATCCGCAGGTGTTGCCGAAGGCACCTTGTTTCGTCATTTTCCCAGCAAGAAAACCATCTTAATTGAGGTGGCGACAGCAGGTTGGGTTGATATCCTCACTGATTTACTGACAGAATTAAGCGAGATGGGTAGCTACAAAGCCGTCTCTAATGTCATGCGTCGCCGAATGCTAAATATGCGAAAAAACAGTGATTTGATGCGAGTCTGTTTTGTCGAAGCTCAATACCATCCAGAATTGCAGGAAAGCATTCAGGTTGAAGTTATTAATAAAATGACCGATGTAGCCGAGGCTTTTTTTGAGACGGCGATGTCTAAAGGAATTTATCGCCAGATGAACCCTAAAATAGTAGCCAAGGTGTTTTTAGGTATCTTTGCGATCGCGGGATTTTCGGAAGAAACAATCATGAACCCTAGCGCTTCACCAAAAGAGATGCAGGAAATGGCTGAAGGTATCTCTGATATTTTCCTTCGGGGAGTCTTAAATAATGAACAGTAGGCAATTGTCTAAAGCTTAAAGCTGAGAGCTACGAACATTTACGAACATTAACAATCAAAACGTCGCACTTCAAATCAGCATCGACCGAAATGACTATTGTTACAAGATCTCCTAGAAGAGTTAAAAGATATCGACCAAATCTTTGGTTTGAAAAATTAATGGCTTTAATAGCCGTAATTAACTTGGTAATTGTGGCTTTTGATTTGAGCTACATTCCCTTGAGAGATTTTTGGCTAACTGGTCAAGTTACCGTGGGAGGAATTAATACGGCGTATGTTCAGTATCAAGGGATTAAGCTGGATTTGCTGCCCAAAAACGTTTCTCAGTTTATTACTCAATACGATGCGATCAAGGGAATAATCCCTAATCGAGATACCCAGGAGTATTTAGCCAAAGTTACCCAGCTAGAGGCAGAAATAAGCGCTGATGGGGTTATTTCTCCTACAGCCAACGATCTTTTAGGAGATTTACGCCGCCGTAGTCTTGAAATAATTCAAACTGATGCTTTTTCTGAGGCAAATAAAACGGGGAATTTGGAAAGAATCAAAAGCAAGATGCGATCGCATCTGCCAAACAAAAATAATTCGGCAAAGTCCTCTTTTTGGAGTTTTTGGACTCCAGCAAATTTTGATGGCAAGGCAGCAGAGGAATTAGCATTCTTTAATACTGAAATTAAGCCGCTGGTGGAAACCAACTACTATCGCAGGATTGGAGAAAATGGCGGGTACATCGACTATTTTGGTCTGATTGATTTTCCCTTTGGCGCATTGTTTGCCCTGGAATTCTTGGGACGGAGTTGGTTTATTAGTCGCCGAAGAGTGGGCATTAGCTGGCTAGATGCAATGCTCTGGCGTTGGTACGATGTATTTTTCCTCTTACCCTTCTGGCGCTGGTTGAGGGTGATTCCCGTAACGGTTCGGTTAAGTCAGGCACAAATTATCAATCTTATCTCCATTCAGAAGCAAATTAGTCAAGGTTTGGTGGCGGGAATTGCTGAGGATGTGACTGAGGTAGTAATTATTCGTCTGATCAATCAGATTCAGGCTTCGGTACGCAATGGTGATATTAGCAGATTGCTTTCTCAACAAACAGCTAATCCTTATATCGACATCAACGATACTAATGAAATTGTTGAGCTTGTCAGAATTTTAGCCAAAGTATTGGCAGATAAAGTCTTGCCAGCAATCCAGCCAGAAGCAGAAACTTTGTTGAAATATAGTATCGATAAAGCTCTGCGTCAAAGTCCAGCATATCAAGGAATTAAAATCTTACCAGGAGGCGATCGCACGATTATCGCTCTAAGTCATCAGTTAGTTTCCCAAAGCTATAATGCTTTTAGTAGCGCCATTCAAGCCGCTTTAGCTGAGGATCGGCAGTTTGATAACTTACTAGAAAGTTTAGTCAGTAACGTTGGTAAATCTCTTTCTAGTGAGTTACAGGCACAGCAAAGCATGAACAAAATTGAGCTGTTGTTAATTGACTTACTAGAAGAAATCAAACTTAACTATGTTGAACGTCTTTCCCAAGAAGATATTGAAGACATCCTGGAACAAACTCGTAGCCTCCGCAACATCGCGAATAAGTAGCCTCTAGCTTTGTTGTTAATCAGTTAATCAGTTAATTAGTGTAATTAGATGCTAATAGCTTTAAGTTTTTGCCCGACGCTTCATCTTTAATTTTTCTGCCAAAGCATGATTAAGCTTCTGCAATGCTTCGGGAAATTGTGGCTCTAGCTGCAAGACTCGACTGTAAGTTTTTACTGCATTATCCCAATTTTGAAGTTTCTCCCATTGTTGAGCCAAAAGGTAATATGATTCTGGGCTTTGAGGATTATGCTCAATCCCCTGTGACAAAAATTCAATTGCCTCTTGATGCTTCCCTTGCCGATCTAAAATATCGCTGAGGCGATGATATGAGGACAAAAATTTGGGATTTAAAACGATCGCTTTATAGTAAAAGCCGATTGCCTGCTGTGGTTGATTTTGCTCAACAAGGGCGTTACCTAGATAAAAGCGATCCATCGCCGTACCAATTGTCGGCTGCAAAGCCAAAGCCAACTGCATCTCTTTGATAAATTCTCGTTGTCGACCCATTTTGAGCATTGCTCTGCCTAAGCTTAGGTGCGCTTTGGGATACTTACGATTAAATTTGATTGCTTGACGATAACAGGCGATCGCTTGCTGCAATTTTCCTTTTTTTGCATAAAGATTACCCAAATCGGTATAAATCTTGGGAGAATTTGGTTGAAGTTTGGATTGTTTATGATAGCGCTCGATCGCTTTGTCTAGCTGATTCTCTGGAGCAGATTTTGTCTGCGGGGCAAAGTTATTAACTTGGCGAGGCTGCTGAACCTTAGCTTGATTAACCCCAGTAGTCAGTTGTTGACTTGGTTTGCGCGGCGGCAGTGATATTTGCGACATGCTTAGGTCAAGTGCCTGGCGGTAATACTGTGCTGCCTGTCTCCACTGACTTTTTTGCTCCAGCTCTTGCGCCAGACGACAGTAGTTTGCTACAGAATCTTTAAGATTATTGGTACGACCCAAATGGTTTACTGTAGTGGCATTTACAGTATCTGCTGATGTGCTTTGAGATGACTCTAATTCCTTAGCCTGGTAAAGGTTTAACTCAACTTTTTCTGATTCACCTAAGCGATCCCATACCGCCGCTAATTTACGATATATTTTGGCACTGGGCTTGATAATAATTGCTTTTTGGTAATGTTTAACTGCCTGTTCCCATTTCTCCTGTTGAGAGTAGATATCAGCAATCCCAGCATATACTTCGGCAAGGTTGGGTTTGACTTCCACCGCTTTGGCGTAGCATGACATTGCTTCTCCAGTTTTTCCCATCCTTTGTAAGGCATTTCCCCAAATTTTATATGCCTCTGCCATCTCTGGCATAATTTGCGTAGCCTGTTTACATGCCAGTGCCGATTGTGACCATTCTTGTTTTTCCAGATGTTCTAAAGCTTTCTGAAAATAAACTTGTGCCGTTTCCCAATCAATATCCCTTGCCTGCTCAGGATTAATTGCTTTTAAGCGCGGAGGAAACTGAGGAGAACTACTAAATTCAGCTTCAACTCCAGGTAGAGGAGATTGTGGCGATGCTACGACAATAGCTGTATTGGTTAGAGGTTGAAAAGAAAAAGCCGCTTCCTTTAAACTGGCAATTGGAATCGGCGATTTTTTGGTGGGAACAACGCTAAATCTAAGAAGTTGGTCTTTGGAATTTCCCGTAATTGCCTTAAGGTTAATTGCTTGACGATAATAATTTGCGGCTTGTTCAATATTACCTTGGTTTTTAAACCCTGTAGCCAGCTTCTCATATGCTATTGCCAGATCTCCCTGCTGTTTTAAACGTTCTGCCAGACGCTGCTTAATTTCTGGCAAGTTTGGGTTTTGTTCAATCGCCAAACCATAGATTGCCAAAGCTTCACTTAACTTTCCTTGTTCCCAAAGAGTATCAGCCTGTGTAATTTGCTCTGACCAAATAGAAGTATTTGATTTTGAGATGGCTGAACTAGTTTTGCTGTTAGATGTGCTAGAAAGAAGATTCTGAATTAGCTTGAACATTAGTCAACTAAAATAATATATAAATATTTTTACCTAAGTTAATCTACTGACGAATAGGATTATACAGTTGAAGGTTAATCTCTTGAGGCATAGTTCAGTGAGTTTACGATAAATATCCGATGAGGTTTAGAGTGTTTGGGTTGCTTCAGCACAACTTAATTTAGTTGGATAGGAACTTTTAACTATTTGAATCGCACATTACCTTCATCTACAATACGAAAAAATTCAGTATTTACCCCATGTACTTATTAAATAAATTTTAAGGGCATTCTCCAAGATTTTACTTAATCTTTAAATTCAGTAAGGCTTGTCTTCACAGATAGTTATCCTTTAGCTGGAGCAATTGAAAGTTTAAGACAGAACAGCAAGTAGCTACAAACCCGATAAATTCATTTGTTTGATAGCAGTAGAACCTAAATAAAAAGATGAGGAAAAATCGCTCATCTTTTTATTGCTCGTGCTTCAATTGTGATAATTCTTTGACGTTCGTTTGACGTTAAAAACTTGCAGATTTTAGTCAAATATATTTTGGTCGGTTATCTAAGCTAAATTTAGGCTAAATTTCATCCCAACCGCCGACTCCAGAAGACATTACATAGCTGGTAACACCTGCCTCAAAGAAATTGGCTTTTGTGTGACCTGCTTTTTTGGTATCGGAGAATCTTTCCAGATGTTTGTAAGGACTTCTTTTATATTTTTCATCAGTATATAAAGGTTCTAGACCAATAGAACGTAAGCGCATATTCGCTATATACTTGGTGTAATGCTCTGTGCTGGCGACTGTAATACCCAGAATATTGTCGCCAACAATATGATTTGTCCAACGGCATTCGTGCTGAACCGCAGTATCAAACATTTCATAAATTTGCTCAAGGGAATGAGGAAATGTCTGCATCGCTTCTGGCAGAAGTTTTTGATAGAGACGGACATGGCTCAATTCATCGCGATTGATCATTTTGAAAATATCGGCACTACCAGGCATTAGCATGCGCGAAGCCAAATTATAAAAATAGATAAAGCCATTGTAAAAGTAGATTCCTTCTAACAGGTAGTCTGCCAGTAAGGAAACAAAGTAGTTTTCTTGAGTAGGCTTGTCTACGTACTTTTGATAGATTGAGGCGATAAATTCGCACCGCTCGGCTAATACTTGATCAGTACGCCAAAATTCATAAACACTGTTACGGCGATCGCTGGGAATGACGGTTTCGATAATATACTGATAGCTTTGGTTGTGCATTCCTTCTTGAGAAATCTGTTCTGCCATACAAACACTTACTTCAGGTGCAGTAACACAGCTTTTAATGTGAGGAATATTGCAGGTTTGAACTGAATCTAAGAAAGTAAGGTAGCTCAGGATGCCATCGTATGCCCGACGCTCTTCTTTGGTCAGGTTCCAGTAATCAGTGACATCTTGAGTCAAATCAAGCTTTTGGGGAATCCAGAAATTTTCTCGCATCTGCTGATACAAACCAATTGCCCAGGAATAACGGACATCGTTTAGCTGCATCAAGTTAGTAGTATTGCCAAACCAGATCGAACGATTTTCTACTTTGTCATCTCCTCCAGGATTAAAAATTGGGTTAGCTGACATAGTATCTTGCGGACTAGAAGAGGAGAGAACCTCTTTTGTCTCTTGAAGATTTTCGAGCTGAGATAAAAATGAAGTCATAAAAGTAATTTTAGATAAACACTATATACGGTGCTATAGCATAACAAATATTCTCAAATAACACTAGTAACTAGTTGTCCAAAGTCCAATATGTATCGATGGGTTAAGACAACTGCAAAGTTAATTGGATATCTCAATAAGATGACACTATAGGTTTATTTCTCTTCCCTGTTGACTATGACTACAACAACTAACTCTACTAAATTTAATGGTATTGGCGGTACAAAAAGTTTCTACGACTGGCATTTTTCAGGCAAACAATATCAAGTTGTTTACGAAACTATCGGACAAGGAAACCCTGTATTGTTACTTCCTGCATTTAGTACGGTTTCTAGTCGCACAGAAATGAAGGGTATTGCCCAAATACTCGCTACTCAATATCAAGTTACTGTTTTAGATTGGTTGGGCTTTGGTGAGTCGGCATGTCCCCCTGTGAATTATAGTCCCGTATTATTTCACCAGTTGTTAGAAGATTTTGTTAAATCTATGTTTAATAGCTCAACAATCCTAATAGCTGCGGGTCATGCCTCAGGATACGCTTTAAAATTAGCCCAAGATCATCCAGATCTTGTTTCTAAACTTGTTTTAGTTGCTCCCACTTGGCAAGGACCTTTACGGGTCATGGGTTTACCCGATGGAGTAAGAAATGGCGTTAAAAACTTAGTGCGATCGCCTTTATTGGGTCAGACTCTATACTATCTCAACACTACGCCTTCTTTTCTGCGCTTAATGTATAAACGCCACGTCTATGTCGATGAAACTAAACTAACTCGCGAATTTATCGCTCAAAAACAGCAAATTACCGCCAAAAATGGTGCGAGATATGCCCCTGCAGCTGAGGACACGGGGTCGTAGCTTGGCTGCGACCCGTGAGATGTCCGTTTTGTCACTGGCGTGATCGATCCTATGACTAATCGAGAAGAGTTTTTGCAGCTTTTAGACTCTGTGTCGCTGCCAGTCTTAATCATTTTGGCAGAAAATGCCCCACCAAAATCTAAAGCAGAAATGGAGGCGATGGCGGAATTAGAAAAAGTTCAAGCAGTCAGATTATCTGGAACTTTAGGTATGCATGAAGAATATCCTCAAGCGGTAAGTAAAGCAATTCAGAATTTTATTTAGCGATCGCCTTCACCCCACTCACCCGCATTGCTCACAAACTTGAAGAAAAGTAGCCACCCGTCGCATGGGCGAATATTTATTTGGTGCAGATAACGAGCGAATCTTATGAGTTCAAAATTAATTGCTGGCGATGAACATTAAGTAGTTGCACTTCAATTTTGCTAACCTGCTCTAGCATATAAACTAAATTACCTGGTGAAAGGTTAGTACCATCGTTGCGACAGCTACCTGTAAAACGAATTACGGCTTGATTATTGTTGGTTGATTCTAAGACAAGAAAGAACAGGCGATCGCGTAAATTAATCTGCTTTTTATTTCCTGACTTGGTAAACTTCTCCCAGAGGATTTCTTGGCTATGATTAATCCCATCGAGCCATTTTTGCCACTCAGGATTATCATCCACCCGCACAGTAATAAGATACTCGGCTTTGTCCATTAGGCGACTGGCGTTAAGAGATTTAAGATCTACGTCTTCAACTTGATAGAGCGGAATATTTTCAGGTAGTTGAGCCGCTAAACGGGTGCGGAATTCCTCGATATCCATATCTTCAGTAAGTTCAAAGTCAACAATTTCCCCGTTGCTAGTAATACCTAAAGATAAGGCATTGGCGATGGAAATCTTTGGTCCTGGGTGATATCCACCCGTAAAGGAGATGGGCAAAGCTGCACGGCGGATAGCGCGATCGAATAGACGGACTAGATCGAGGTGGCTAATTAAGCTCATCTCATCAATTTTGCCAAACCACAGGCGAATCTTTTGTTCTTTATCCTGATTAGGTTTAAAGTGTCCCTCGAACTTAGGAATTTCAGGCGGTTTAACGACAATATTGTGTCCAAAGTCCGTACCGCACACCCCACAGTGAGAACAACCATCAAAGGCACAGTCAGGCACAGTAGCGGCATCTAACGCTCTTTGCAAGTCTTCTTTAAGCCACTGTTTATCGATTCCTGTATTAATATGATCCCAGGGAAGGGGAGCATTTAAGGCATCATGTATGCTTTCTCCTTGTTCTTTTCCTTCTTCCTTATCCCTTATCCCTTCGCCCTTAAATAAATTCCATTCGCCTTCTTCTACCTGACGGTATTTCCAGGTTAAATTTGCTTCGGCGATCGCCTGTGACCAAGCACCATAGGCTTTATCCAAGTTTTCCCACCAAGAATCCATTCCTGCGCCTAACTCCCAGGCACGTTTGATGACGGGGGCTAAACGGCGATCGCCTCTGCCAACAAAGTCTTCCATTGCCGAGATCCGCACGTCGGTGTAGTTAACCTTAACTCCCCGCACTCGGCGGAATTCTTCTTTGAGTAGTTCCTGTTTTCGTCTAAACTCACTAGTTGATACAGAATGCCATTGGAAAGGTGTGTGAGGTTTGGGAGTAAAGTTAGAAATAGTAATATTAAAGTTGAGGCGTTTATTACTCATCTGACTACACTCACGGCGTAACCAGCGAACTGTGTCTACAATACCGATCACATCAACGTCAGTTTCCCCAGGTAAGCCAATCATAAAATAGAGCTTGACCCTATTCCAGCCGCGAGCAACGGCAGTTTGGATACCTCGTAATAACTCCTCGTTAGTCAGCCCCTTGTTTACTACATCCCGCATCCGCTGTGTACCAGCTTCGGGGGCAAAGGTTAGCCCAGACTTGCGGATACCACCAATAATATCGGCAATATTATCATCAAAACGATCTACTCTTTGACTGGGTAAAGACAAAGATATATTTTCCTCCTGTAAACGGTTTTTAATCTCCATCCCCACTGCGGGTAATGCCAGATAATCAGAACAACTGAGGGAAAGTAAGGAAAACTCATTGTAACCAGTAGCACGCATCCCTTTTTCGATCGCATCTACCACTTGTTCGGGTTCAACATCTGTAGCAGGGCGAGTTAACATCCCTGGCTGGCAAAAGCGACAGCCGCGAGTACAGCCTCTTCTTATTTCTACAGTGAGGCGATCGTGTACGGTTTCAATATAGGGTACTAAGCCAATGGAATAGGCAGGAATTGGGGTGGCTACTCGACGCAAAACCCGCTTTGGCACTTCACTTGTAAGGCGATGTATTGAGCCATTCGATCCCATGGCGTAGAATCTGGTCACATATACCCCAGGAACTTGAGCTAAATCTAGCAACAACTCTGCTTTGCTTAATCCTGCTGCTTTTCCTTCTCTTATAATCAAACCAATTTCAGGCAATAATTCTTCTCCATCCCCTAAAGCGATAAAGTCAAAGAAATCGGCATAGGGTTCGGGGTTAGAAGTAGCGGTTTGTCCTCCCGCAAAAATCAGCGGATAATCTCCTGTGTCTCTTTCTTTCCAAGTCAGGGGAATCCGCGCTAAACTAAGCATTTCTAAAATATTGGTCGCCCCAAGTTCATAGCTGAGGCTAAAGCCTAAGATATCAAAATCTAAGAGCGATCGCTTTGACTCTAAAGCAAACAAAGGAGTATTAGTCTCGCTCAACTTTGCCGATAAATCGGGGGCAGGGAGATAAGTGCGATCGCATAACTGGTGCGGCTGCGCGTTGATTATATTGTAAAGAATGATATGACCCAGATTTGATGCCCCTACCTCATAAACTTCAGGATAAGTCAGCACCCAGCGCACTTCGGCATCTGTCCAAGGCTTATGCATCGCCCCAAGTTCGTTACCTAGATATCTTGCTGGCTTGGCGATGGTTGAATCAATCAGGTTATCACTTATCAGGGTCAAGGTTTTAATCTCCTATATCCACTGGGGGAAATTATCTTAAATATCTACTATATCGAATCCCTCTAGCCAATAGTTGTTTCAACAGATGTTAGTGAAATCTGAGTAAAATAATAACCGCACTAATATTGTAGATGGTCACATCGATCGACTTTTGGGGAGACTGGATGAATTTAAATAGGACAAATCGCTTATCTATCGGGTTTAATCACTTAAACATGGTTAAAAATATAATCAGCTTACGGTGGCTAACTTTAATGGCGATCGCTGTTTTGTGCTGGAACTATACTGGTTTATCTGTTCTGGCGGATTCTTTAAATCAGCAAGAATCTTCCATTCAGCCTTATCTAAATCGAGTCAAAGAGCAAATTACGGAATTTACTCTAGATAATGGTTTGAAATTTATTATCTTAGAAAACCACGAAGCTCCAATCGTTTCTTTTGTTACCTATGCTAATGTCGGTGGAGTAGATGAACCCGATGGTCAAACTGGAGTAGCTCACTTTCTCGAACACTTGGCATTTAAAGGAACTAAGCAAATTGGAACAACTAACTATCGTGCTGAAGCCAAAGTATTAGATTGGCTAGACACTTTGTTCGCTCAAATGAAGCAGGCTCAGAAGCTGGGAAATGAAGCTCAACTGGCTCAGCTTAGCGAAAAGTTTGTTACTGCTCAAGACGCTGCTAGTAAATACGTCGTCCAGAATCAATATGGCGAAATTGTCGATACTGCGGGGGGAGTCGGCTTGAACGCTGCCACTTCAGCCGACTATACCAGTTACTTTTATAGCTTTCCTGCCAACAAATTAGAGCTGTGGATGTCTCTAGAATCAGAGAGATTTCTCGAACCAGTATTTCGCGAATTTTACAAAGAAAAGCAGGTGATTTTGGAGGAAAGACGCTTACGTACCGATAATTCTCCCATCGGTAAAATGATTGAGGAATTTCTGGATACTGCCTTTACTACCCACCCTTATAAACGACCAGTAATTGGCTATCAAGCAGATATTGATGGCTTAGGGCGAGATAACGTCGAACAATTCTTCCAGACTTATTACGTACCAAACAACCTAACTATTGCGATCGCAGGAGACGTTGAACCTGATGAGGTAGAAGAATTAGCTCAAACCTACTTTGGACGTTTTAAAGCTCAACCACAACCAGCTACAGTAAGCACAGCAGAACCGCCTCAAGCTGAAACCAGAGAAGTTACGGTCAATTTCCCTTCTCAACCTTGGTATCTTGAAGGCTATCATATTCCCTCTCTTAGCGATCCTGACTACCCTATATATGAGGTTATTGCGGAACTTCTCAGCAGTGGTCGAACTTCTCGTCTGTACAAGTCTTTAGTCGAAGAAAAACAGGTGGCTCTCTCGGCACAAGGTTTTAGTGGTTTCCCTGGAGACAAATATCCCAATCTGATGTTGGTATATGCCCTAACCTCACCAGGAACTAGCGTCGAGCAGTTAGCAACGGTATTAAGAACCGAAATTGACCGTTTGAAAACTGAACCAGTCAAACCAGAGGAACTGCAACAGGTAAAAACCCAACTCAAAGCAGGTTTACTCCGTACTCTTGACTCTAATATGGGGATGGCTCGTATTCTGGCAGAATATGAGGCAAAAACAGGTAGCTGGCGCAATATTTTTGAGGAGTTAACCAAATTGGAATCGATTACTGTCGAGGATCTTCAACGAGTGGCACAAAAAACTTTCACTGCCGAGAATCGCACCATTGGTCGTTTGCTTCCTTCTAGTTAAACTAGAGAGCCGCCACAGCTAGAGCCAGTTCCAGCTGTGCAGCCATAGCAATAGTTAGCTGTTTTTATTTCTTGAATTACATCTAGGTTATCTAATTCTAATAATTTGGCAACGGTAAGTCTCGATCGATCTTGAGTAGTTGCCCTGATACTTTCCATCTGGTTAAAGTCGCAATCATAAACATTACCTAAATAATCAATTGATAGCTCGTTACGACACATAACGCCGTCTAGAGTAGCAGCATTATAGTTTTCTGCTAAAAATTGGAGATAATCATCGTGTATTTCTTTACGCTGCAAGAATTGCTTAGTTCTACCGATGGGAATATTGGTAATGGTAAAGAGATGATTAAATTGAATATTGAAGTGTTTTGCTAGATAGCTTTTATAGTCTTGCTCTAACTTTTGTTGATTGGGACTCAGGGAAAAATTGTTAGCCGTTGGCAGTGGTGGATTATAAACTAAATCAAGTACCAGGTTAGGATCGTTTCCATAACCCAACTGGTTAAGTTTTTGAATTGCCCTGATTGAATTACTATAAACTCCTGCACCTCTTTGGCGATCGACATTATCTGACAAATAGCAAGGAAGAGAAGCCGTTACTCGTAGTTGGTGGTTGGCAAAGTATTTGGGTAAATCTTCATATCCTGATTCAAAGACAATCGTCAAGTTAGAACGGACTATCATTTCTTTACCCTGAGCTTTTGCCGCTTCAACTATAGGACGAAAACCATAATTCATTTCTGGCGCACCTCCTGTCAAGTCAACAGTTTGAATCTGAGGGAAACGATTGATTAATTCAATTAGCTGTTGACATACTTCGGGGGAAAGTTCTTCAGTACGTTTCGGACTAGCTTCTACGTGACAGTGAGTACAGGCGAGGTTGCATTTACGCCCAAGATTAATTTGTAATACAGTTATGTTACTTTTGGCTAGGGGTGAGCTGATTTTTTGTGCAAAAGGAGTAATAACTGAATTTTTAGTTGGAAACGACATAAATTTAGTATTTATTATTTAGATTAATTTTTAAATAAAGCGGCATTGAAGTAATCAGACAAAAGTAGCAAAGTCTAGTCTTCGCTCTTGATTTAGTATGTCGAATAAAAATTAAAAAAGCATTAATTTTTAGTAAGATTTACCTGATACTTAAAAACAGAGAAGATTGGACTAAAGTAAAAATACTCGATATATCTGCGTAAAAATACTTTGAGGTTAAAAATAAAATAGCAGCCAAACTAGTGAATATACTGTTTGCAATCTATTTTTAGCTAAATATACTAATCTTAAAATTACTGGATGAATTCTCGAAAAATATGATTCAAGAAAATTCGGCAGTAGTTCGAGCCGAATAAATAGCTAGATGATAAGTTCAAAATTCGCTAAATTTAGCTGCTTGCTAACTCAAAATTGTACTTGCCCTTCATTCAGCTAAAGCTGCTTTTAAACCGAGACAAAAGTTTGATTCGAGATTGATTAATACATTTACCAGGAGATTAAAATTATGCCCGAACAACTAAATGGAATTGTAATCAACGAAATTTTAGTCGATCCTAAGTCTGATACTGGTCTAGGTTTTGATACGGATCTAGATGGAACGGTTCGTGAGAGTGATGAATTCGTTGAACTTTATAATACTACAATGGGTGCCGTAGATATAAGCGGTTGGACTCTTGGGGACGATGATGGCAATACGTTTGAATTTCCTCCAGGAAGTACCATAGCCTCAGAAGGTAAAGTCACCTTAGTTGCCAATTATCAAGGTACCCTCCCTCCAGATTTTTATACCTTAAGTCAGCCTGCTTTTTGGAACAATGGAGGGGACAGAGTAATATTAAGTGACGGCGACACTCAAATTTCTGCTGGATACAATGGTCAGCCTGCTGATGACAATTTTGGACGTGATACCGATGGTGAATCACTTGCCAGAACTCCAGATGGATCTAACACTATTGTATCTGGAACCCCTACTCCCGAATGTTTCTTAACAGGAACCAGAATCTTAACTGAGTCAGGTTATAAACTGGTAGAAGAACTAAAAATTGGCGAGCGGGTGCAGACTGCCGAGGGTGAACTAGCCGACATCAAGTGGATTGGTTACCAAACTTGCGAACCTGGTGCAGTTGCTAATCCTCTGCGGGGTAATCCTGTTCTAATTAAGGCTGGGGCTTTAGGGGATAATCTACCTATCCAAGATTTGTATATTTCTCCCGATCACTCCTTATTTATTGATGGATTACTCATCAATGCAGGAGCTTTAGTTAACGATATGTCGATTATTAAAACCGAGCCAACTGAAACTTTTGTTTACCATAGCATCGAGCTAGAAAACCATGCTTTATTAACTGTAGAAGGAACTCTTGCCGAAAGTTACCTGCCTCACCAAGAAAGTCGGGAAAATTACGACAATGGTGCAGAATACGAGCAGCTATATCCCAACGGTACTAATTTAATGCTGTGGCCGATGGATTATCCTCGCATTAGCAGCAAAGCTAAAGTTCCTAACTTTGTCAGTCAAAAATTGCTCAAGATTGCTTTACAGCTAACTAATAGAGCAGCTCTTGTAGCATAAGGATTATTGACGAAATTGAATTAATCTTTTTCATCTAAGTCTTCCTAATCGGGAGGACTTAATTTTTAATAACTTGTTGTAGAAGAGGTATCCACAATCCTGGCATATTTGGAGGCAAGGGTGAGCCAATCGCAAAAACAGTCTGCAAAAGAGCGTCTGGCAGTTGCCAAGAAACTAGATGACGCTGACAAGACGATAACAGCCATCAAAGAGATTATCAATGAATATCCTAGATTCATTTTTGGATTAATAGAATTAGGATTAGCTTATCGTTTAAAAGGAGATCGCCCTTCGGCTTTAAAAACTTTTGAGACAGCCCTAAAACTTAATCCAAATTATCCTAAAACCAGATTAGAATTGTCTACAGAACAGCTCTATTTAAACAAAATCGAAGATTGCCGTGAAAATCTGGAAAAACTGCTTAAATTGGCGCCAAAAAACGTTAGAGCAATTGTTAAATTAGGCATAGTTTATCGTAAAAAGAACAATAAACCTCAAGCATTAAAATTATTTAGCCAAGCTTTGCAGCTAAATCCAAAATTCCTAATGGCAAGTATAAACTTAGCCGAAGAATTGCAAGGTCTAGGAAGACATGAAGAAGCCAGCGTACATTTAACCAAAGCTCTCGATTATGCTCCAAATAATTCCAAGCTGTTGATAGAGTTGGGAGTAACAGAAAGCAGAAGGCAGCGATTAGATATTGCTTTAAGTTATTTTCAAAAAGCGATCGCCCATGAGCCTGAAAATATTCGCCCTTATATTTGTCAAATCAATACTTTATGGAATTTGGGTCGTTTTGATGAGGCAAAAAACAGTCTTAAAATATTACAGATTAAATACCCAGACAATTTTGCGGTTTTGGTTCGTTCTGGTCTTCTTGCCAGGAAATTAGGAGAACGAGAAAAAGCTTTGAAGTGGTTTAAGTTAGCACACGCAAAAGCATTAAATCCAGCCCAAGATTTAAAATCTAATACCCTAGTAGCCGAAGAATTAGAAGCTTTAAATCGTTTAGATGAAGCTTTGGAACTTATTAATGCGACTATCAACAAGTTTCCTGATGATCTAAATTCCTTAATGATAAAAGGGAAAATTCTGCAAAAGAATAATAACTTAAATGAAGCGGCTAATCTATATCAATCTATTTTATCGATTGAATCTTTGCATTCTGACTCTCGATTGGAACTAGCAAAACTTTATAGTCAATCTGGTCAAGTTGAAAAGGCGATTCTTTTTTTAGAAGAAACAAATCAATTATTAGGTAATAACATTAAAACACTAGTTTTATTAGGTTCTTTTAATCAAGCTCTAGAAAATTGGCAAATCGCTGTATATTGGTATCAAAAAGTCTGTCAAGAATATCCAGAACATCCTAGTGGATATTGTAAATTGGCTAATCTAATGTTTCTCCAAGGTGATTCAGGTGCAGCAATTGAATTGTTGCAAAAAGCTCAGGTCAAACTTCCTCACATTCCACAAATTGCCCTCGATCTAATTGAATTACAAATACGCCTAGGTAATTTAGATCTGAGTAAACAGCTTTTAATAAAAAAGTTAGAACGTTTTCCCTATGATATAAAATTTTTGTGGCAATTTTGTCGCCTACAAACTAAACGAGGCGAATACTCTGCTGCCCATGAAATTCTAGATCGGATCTCTACAGACAATCCAGAATGTCTCAGACTCACCGAACAGTTGAGAACGACTATTTATTTTGCCCAGTATGACTACAAAGAAGCCGAAAAACATATTAGAAAAGCGATCGCTCTTAGCCCTGGGACTGTCCCTCCCAGAATCAGATTGGCGAGTCTTTTATCCTTCACAGGCAGGATTGGCGAAGCCCACAATGAATTGAAAATTGCCACCGAAAAACTTGTTCTTAAAATTTCTGCAAGTAAATCTACTGTTCCCTTAAAAAATTCTACAGCGTTGGTGATTCAACCTACTCCGTATTCATCCGCCGATGATGAATAAACTATTGTTAGCCGAGCAAAAAATAGGCAAGGAAAAAATCTTGGCGTTAAGTAATCTTTTAGCGGAAGAACCTAACTATTTTGGTTCAGCTCTTTATTTAGCTAAAGAATTAAGAGAACAGGGCATTTTCGATCTGCTACAGCAAGCATTGTCAAAAAAATCAGACACCATTGCCCCAATTCCTCGAAGAATTATTCAATTTTGGGATGATCCCCAGCTACCGCCAGAAATACTGAGAATTTGCCAAAGTTGGCGAGATTTAAATCCTGAATATGAATATCACCTTTTTTCTTGGGATACAGCTAATGTTTTTTTACAAGAACACTATGATGCAGAAGTAAGCAGAGCATTTGCTAATTGCGAACATCCAGCTACCCAAGCAGATTTTTTTCGCATCGCATATTTGAACAAGATGGGTGGTTTTTATGCAGATGTAGATGATATGTGCCTTCAGCCATTAGATTCCATAATTAGCTTTGAGGCAGAGTTGGTAATTCTTCAAGAAGATGTCGTTACGTTTGGGAATAATTTTTTAGGCTGTATTCCAGGGCAGAAAATGATTAGAGCAGCTATGAATCGAGCTGTTAATAGCCTAATTGATTATTGCAACGAATCACCTTGGTCTGCAACTGGTCCAGGCTTAATGACTTCAGCCGTTTGTGAAGGTTTAGTTCCCTATCTTGCCAATGAAAATTACCAAATGTGGCCTAGATTACTAATTCTGACTACAGCCCAGTTTAGAAAAATGATTAATAGCCATATGGACTTACCTTATAAGAAAACTGATAAAAGTTGGTCTCATGAAGCAAGTAAAAGAAGAATTCAAGCAATGCCAGTTATTGACTAGGCATTGCGGATTAAAAATATGTAATTGACTAATTACTGACATCGTTCAGTTAACAGCATTCTCCAGGGGAACAACAGTCATCGCCGCTGATATGCGTGAGATTATATTCTGAACCTTTAGTTTCCCTAGGATGGCGCACTGCCTTGGTTTTACAGTTGAACTCAGTTGCCTCTTCTAAGGAGATATTTTCGTAGGGTTCAATACCAATAACATCATTACTATAAGGACCACAGCAGCTTGTCATAATATTATAGGTTTTGTCACAAACCGCCATTCGTTCCCCACGGCAGAAGACATGACCATCGTCATCTACGACCTGTTTCCACGGACCTTTATAAACTAATGACTGCTTTCTTTCGAGGCAAATACCTGATTTTCCTTTGTATGCTCTAACGGTCATGGAACGAAATTCAACACCATCGATTACCTGCCAGGGAGTCTCTTCCCGCTTAAGGATCTCTACGCCATAAAAACCTGCATCCTCAAACATTTTGAGAAACAGATCTTCTCTAAATGCTCCAGCAATACAGCCACTCCACATATCGGGGTCATTCATAATTTTTGGGGTGGGATCTTCATCACAAACAATGTCCGAAATCACTGCTCTGCCACCTCGTTTCAAAACACGAAAAATTTCAGCAAATAGCTGTCGCTTATCTTGGGGACGAACCAAATTCAAAACGCAGTTAGAAATTACTACGTCTACGCTATTTTCGGCAATAAGAGGTGATTGCTGTCTGAGGCGATCGCATTGCGTCTCATATGCTCCTATTTTGTCCACTGAGGTAATCGGGTTTACCTGTAACCATCTTTGTAATTTATCTAAAGGTAATTTTAAGTCTTGAATTTTTCCTTTGACAAATTCGGTGTTGGCATAACCAAGCTTGTCGGCAATTTCTCCTTGATACTTGCGCGCCAAATCCAGCATTTCATCGTTGAAATCTACGCCGATAATTTTGCCCGATTCCTTGACTTTCTGCGCCAAAATATAGCAATTTTTGCCCGCACCAGAACCCAAATCGACTACGGTTTCTCCTTCGTTAACATACCGAGTAGGATCGCCACAGCCATAGTCTTTGGCAATTATCTCTTCAGGTAAAATCTCGGTGTAATTACCCTCATATTCTGTGGGACAACACAAGGCTGGCTGTTGTTGTCTTGCGCCTTCTTGATATCGTTCTAGTACTGCTGATTCGATATCGTAATCTACAGGGGTTGATGTGGGCTGGTTAGTTGCAATCTCAGTCACAGATAGCTAATCCTTTTAATTTACTTAAATATACGGGTTAATCATAGCGAGTATAGACTTAATCTTTCTGAGCTGCTAAATTACTCCCTGATGATTTAATTTTTTCTGCTCTATCCTTGATTTAAGTCAATTGAGATGAAAACTTCCTGAGAATATGCTTTGATAGATCTAAATTTTTAATTCACATCAGACCTTATCCAGGTAGTTGAACTGGGGAAATGGATAATTCCTGGTGCAAGATCGATTCAATCCTTTGGGCATCTAATGGTTTAGCATAGAGATATCCCTGAGCATATTCACACCCCAAAGCTTTTAGCTGTTCTGCTTGAGCAATGGTTTCTACTCCTTCAGCGATCGCGTCCATCCCTAGATTGTGCGCCAAGGTGATAATTGTCTTGATAATTTCTAGGCTTTCAAGATCGCAATTAAGATTCTTGACAAAGGAACGGTCGATCTTGAGATTGTCAATGCGGCAGACCGACGCAGATAGCTAAGAGAAGAATAACCTGTGCCGAAATCGTCAATACTCAGCATGATTTGCTTTTGTTTGATTTCTGCTAAGGTCTGTTGGGTATTGATCTCAGAATCTACCAGCACTCGCTCGGTAATTTCTAATCTTAAACAGCTCGGATTTAGTCCAGTTTTCAGCAATACCCGATCTAACTTAGGAATAAAGTCAGGTTTTTGAAATTGTTGGCTAGCAACATTCACGCTGACCTTAAGAGAATCAATACCTGGAACAGTAGAATTGGCTTTTTGCCAGTTGGCGAGGCTTTGACAAGCCTCTTGTAAGACCCAATCTCCAATCTCAATAATCAAGCCTGTATCTTCTGCCAAGGGAATAAAATCTTCTGGAGATATAAAACCGAGTTGGGGATGCTGCCAACGAATCAGTGCTTCAAACCCTGAGAGGCGATTATCTTCAAGAGAGACTATGGGCTGATAATGAAGACTTAATTCTTGATTTTGCAGAGCCAGACGTAAGATTCTGCTCTAGTTCAATGGTTTTGAGGGTTTGAATATACATTGCCTGGTCAAAAATCTCGTGGCGAGCTTTTCCTTTAGCTTTGGCACGATACATCGCGATATCTGCATCTCGCAAAATTTCCGAACTATTCTCATAGGTTGAGGAGCTTAGGGCAATCCCAATACTGGCACTGCTAACAATGTTATGACCTTCAATATCTAGGGGGGTTTTTAGCTTTTCTTGTAAGCGATCGCTTACTATAGTAGCCTCCTGGAGAGAGTTAATATCATCTAGGAGAATTACAAATTCGTCTCCTCCTAAACGAGCTACGGTATCCATGGTGCGTAAATCCGCTGCTAGTATTCTGGCGATCGCCACTAGTAGGCGATCGCCGACCAAATGACCCAAACTATCGTTAATACTCTTAAAGCGATCTAAGTCGATAAATAGCAGGGCAAATAAATGATCGGGATTACGCTTGGCGTGCTGGAGAGCGCGATCGATCCGCTCCATCAACAGGGTACGATTAGGCAACTTAGTCAAACTATCATAAAGAGCATCATAAATTAGCTGTTGTTCGGCTTTTTGGCGGACGCTAATTTCCTGTTTAAGCTGCCGATTGGCGACGGTCAGCTTTTGATTAGTAATTTTTAATTCTAGAGTACGTTCTCTAACCTTTTGCTCAAGCTGTTGATTGAGCAGATAAACTTCTGCTTTGGCTGACTGTAACTCAAGCTGATTTTTAACGCGAACTAAGACTTCTTGTACTTGAAAGGGTTTAGTAATATAGTCTACCCCTCCCACCTCAAAAGCCCTGACTTTATCTAAGATATCGCTTAAGGCACTGAGAAAAATAACGGGTATATCTTGGGTATCTGGCTTGGATTTGAGCCTTTGACAAACTTCATAGCCATTAATATCTGGCATATTGATATCTAGCAAGATCAGATCGGGAATTACTTTGGCTGCGGCGATCAGTGCCATAGTGCCATTTTTGGCGCAGCGAATTTTGTAACCTTCTTGATTTAGAGTATTCGATAAAACTCGGAGATTATCGGCAATATCATCAACGATTAAAATATTTTGGGACTGGGGGCTAAATTGATTCATCTTAAAAATGATTAATATTAATTCTTAACGGTCTGCTGAATTAAGTTAACGATGTGGTCAAAATCAAAATCATCAACTTTATCCTGTAGCGCCTGAGCTAAAAGATGGTGTTGGTCAGCTATTTCCCCAATCAATTGAGCGATCGCCTCATTATCTAGTGCTGCGGCGGCTTCTTCTAGCTGAATTAGCCATTGGTGAGTTACAACTCCTAAAGAGTCAGAGTCCAGCACAAAATTAGCATTTACAGCGGAGTCGGCAGGCGATAATTCGCTATTTTGTTCATAGATGTATTCCACTCCCAAATATTCGGCAATCTTGTCAAACAAAACTTCCTGTCTAAAAGGCTTACGCACAAAGTCGTCACACCCTGCCGACAGGATAATTACTCTTTCCTCCTCAAAAGTAGAAGCTGTTAAAGCAATAATATAAACAGCCTGTCCTTTTAGGTGTGATTTGATGTACTTAGTCGCTTCATAGCCGTTCATCACGGGCATCCGCATATCCATCCAAATTAAGTGGGGTTGCCACTCTTGCCAGACTCCAATTGCTTCCTTGCCGTTAACCGCTTCTCTAACTTCAAAACCAACGGGTTCGAGCAATTTCAAGACGATTTGTCGGTTTTCCCAGCGATCGTCTACTACCAAAATACGGTACTTCTCTTGATTAGGCTGAAGAGCAATAACTTTTTTCCTTTGCTTAGGATCTGCTAATTCTTCTGGTAGAACAGATTCGGTAACAATTTGGAATTTGAATACTGTTCCTTTGCCTAAACTGCTCGTGACAGCAATATCGCCTCCCATCAACTGGACAAATTTACGGCTAATTGGTAAGCCTAAGCCTGTACCTTCCTCAGATTTTCGACCTATTTCCGTCTGGGTAAAAGCATCAAACAATGTGTCTAATTCTTCAGGCGCAATTCCTGCTCCACTATCTTCAATCTCAAACGACAAGAGCTTGTCATCGGCGGCATCAGCTTTGACTCGCAGAGTTATACCGCCTTCAAAAGTGAATTTAAGTGCGTTGTTGAGCAGATTGAGTAACACCTGGCGTAATTTACGCTCATCAGTACGAATATATTGAGGCGTATTGGGATCCCTCTCAAATAAAAGCTGTAGGTTTTTGGCATCTGCTTTGAATTCCAGCATCTCTTGAGTTGTGTCCAGTAGTCGAGACAAATCGAAGCTGTGGGGGTGAAAAGTAATATGTCCAGCCTCAATTTTGGACATGTCTAGGACATCGTTGATCAAAGACAACAAATGTTCTCCACTGCGATTGACGATCGCCAAATTTTCTAATTGCGATCGCGTTGCTGCTCGATCCCGCTGCATGATTTGGGTAAAGCCCAGAATTGCATTTAAAGGAGTCCGCAATTCATGACTCATGTTTGCCAGAAAAGAGCTTTTTGCTTGATTGGCTAGTTCCGCTGCTTCTTTTGCAGTCTCTAGTTCCTTCGTCCGCTCGATTACCCGATTTTCTAAATTCTGATTGCTCTGGTCCAATTCAGCGTTAGTTATAGCTAAAACCTCATTGGTGTAGTTAACTTCAGCGAAGGAAGTTTTTAATTGTCTCGCCATCCGATTAAAAGAATTAGCCAGCACATTTAATTCGTTGATTCCCTTAATGCTGACTACCTGTGTAAGATCACCATTGGCGATCGCCATACTAGCATTACTCAAACGACGAATGGAGTTAGTGATCCAACCAGAGGTGATCATCCCGAACAAAGTTGCAGTTAACAATGAAACCAGACAGAGTAAGACCGTTTTGCGCGTATTTGCCTCAATTTCCGCCATAAAGTCCGATTCTGGCATGGTAATCACTACCAGCCAATCTAAACCTCGTTCGTCTTTCCAGGGTGTGACTCGGACAAAATGCGGCTTGCCTTGGAGTTCAAAGTTCATCTGTTGCTCGGTCTTGATGCTCTCTAGGCTATTAAACTTAGTCTTGAGATATTTGGCGGTGGCTTTGACCAGCGGATCGCTACTGTTGTCTACATTAAGCCTGACTGCTTCATCTTCCAGCATTTTATATGGTGGTTCGTCACTTGAGCTGGCGATTACTAACCCATTGCGCTCTAAGATAAAAACCTTGGCTGAGGGACTAACATCAAAACTTCGTAGAAACTCGCTAACACCTTTTAACAGCAGATCGACACTCAAAATAGCCGATAATTTTCCCTCTCGATCGTAAAGAGGATAGTTGATGGGAACCGACAAGATATCTGGTACTCCATCCCAAGCATAAACTTCTGTCCAAGTTGGTTTTCCTTGGGTGACTGTTTCGGTATACCAAGATTCTTCCAAGGGATGGTAGGGAGTATCGTCGATGATCTTGGTACGCTTGCCTTGCTCATCAGTTGCATAAACATAAGACTTCCAATTAGTGTTGGCAGAAAGTTCATCAATCGTCAAACCACCATTTTCTAACCACCTTCCAGCCCCTGCATACTCTCCTGACGGCAAAGCATAGGAAATATAACCGACATTGTTAAATACCTTTAATTGTTGCCAAAAATATAATCCTGCGGTTTGATAATCTCTTAAATTTAATAAATCTAGCTTGACTGCATCAGCATTGATTTGATTAATAGCAGCGGCAGTTTTAATGTAATTATCTAAATGCAGAGCAACGCGATCGCTTACTGATTCCTGGAGTTGAGTAGCAAGATCGTCAACGGTTTTTTGTCCATTACGAAAGGAGAGATAACCTGTAATACCAACTGCTAAAAGAATTTGTAGTAAAAACGGTATAACTAAAATTGCATAAAAAGGTATGCTCAAGGGAAATTTAGCTGTCTGACCATGTTTAACTGAGGTTAAATCGGTATTTTTTAAGGTCATAAAAATTTGATATTAAAAAATTTTAGTCATCATTTAGGGTTTTCTATAGTTATTGTTCCCTTCACAATAGGTAAAATGATAATCATCACAACGCTTCGATCCTGCTTTGGTTATTTGGATCGGCTAATCTAGCTTCCTTGATTGAGTTGTCATGTGAATAAAAAGCAGAACCAAGAATAATTGCTTAAACTATATAGGTATCAAGTTCTATAAGTTTTATTTATTTTTAAATCTATGGCTACTGGTCAAGATACTTTATGGGAGAAATTTCTCCAGCCCGTCTTTGGGTTTTTAATTGATCGCGAGGCATTAAAAGAACTTTCTGACAGTATTGATTGGTCAGCAGAATGCGATCGCCTCAAAGATCCAGATTTGATTTATCCTGAATACTATAGTTCTCAAAACTTTCACGGTATTGCTGGGGGTTATTTAACTTCTGGCGCGGCAGTCACTTACGATCCTGTAACCAAACACGCTCTACCACCAAACGAAGATTGGAATCGCGAAGCTGTAATTAAAGCGATCGTCGGTAATCCTGGTAAAATTCTCGATCTTGGCTGCGGTACTGGCTCCACGACGATTATGCTCCAGCAGGCTTTCCCTAATGCGGCGGTAATCGGCTTAGATCTATCGCCCCAAATGTTGGTGATGTCATGCCATAAGGCGGCGCAAGCAGGATTAAACAAGATTCATTGGCTCCATGGTCTGGCTGAATCAACCAAGTTTGCTGATGATGAATTTGATGTAGTAACGGCTTCGCTCTTATTTCATGAAACCCCTACATCTATATCTAAGGCAATCTTAAGCGAAGCCTATCGCCTACTCAAACCAGGGGGACAGGTAGTCATTCTGGATGGACATCAAAAAATCCTGCGTAATACTGCTTGGTTGACAGATATTTTTGAAGAACCCTACATCAAAGATTATGCAGCGGGTAGTGTGGATGCTTGGTTGGGTAAGGCAGGTTTTAGCCAGGTATTAACTGAAGATGTCTGGTGGACAAATCAGCTAAGCACAGGAGTAAAATCGGTTAACAATTAATTTCCGATCTTTAGTATTTATTACATAATATATGAGTCTGAAAGCAGTTTTCTTAGATTTTAGTGGCGTAATTATTGATGATGAGACAATCAATCAAGAGTTAGTGGCGGATATTCTGCTAAGGGAAAACTTGCGGGCAGATGATGAGGAATACATTCAGTATTGTCGAGGTAGAAGCGATCGCGCCTGTTTAACCGAAATTTTGGCTAATCGAGGGCGTATTTTACCAGCGGCATATATTGATAAGTTATTAGACATCAAAGCTCAAGGCTACCGAGAGAAAATTACTCAGTTAAAGGAAATACCTCTTGCACCGAATTTAAAAGAATTTCTGACTAAGCTCAAAGAACAGAATATCGCCATTGGCTTGGTGACAGGAACAACTCGCTCGGAAGTGGAATATGTTTTAGATCGAGTAGAGTTGACAGAATATTTTAGTTTAATTGTGGCAGGGGATGATTTAGCCGCCAGCAAGCCCGAACCCGAACCCTATTTGTTAGCAATGGAAAAGCTCCAGCTTAATCCTGCCGAATGTTTAGCTATTGAAGATAATCCTACAGGTATCGCAGCGGCGAAACAAGCCCAGATTCAAGTAGTCGGAATTTCCAATATTTATCCTTTGCATATGTTGCAGCGACAGTGTAACTGGACAGTTGACGATTTTAGCGAAATTGAGCTAGATCGAGTGGATCGAGTATTGTCTCAAGCCAAGTAAACGATCGAAGCCATTATATATACTGGCTATCGCTAGGAAAGTGAACTACCAAAATAGAGATGTCTGCATGAGAACGAGCGATCGCTTCAGGAATAGTGCCGATAGCGGAACGATTGCGGATTCTTCCTTCAGCCGTTTTGACTGGTAATAATAATAAATCATTGCGCTGAATTCTTTGCGATACTTCTCTGATAAAATTGCCCTGTGCTTGAGCGATCGCAATATCTGAACTAAGACTAGATAGTTCTTGCGGAGATAGCTGAGCTTGCTTGTTACTAACTAAGATTAATACTTCAAGAGAAGTTTTTAGTTCTGCTGCCAGTAGTTGGGCAATGGTCAAAGTTTGTGCAAATTCGACTGACAGTGCCTGTCTTTTAGTCAGAGCTAAAAATACTCTGGCGGTGTTAGCAATAGGCTGGACAAAGCGAGTAATTAAGACAGGTATCGGCAACTGTAGGGCAACATTATCGATGGTACTGCCAAAGAAATTGTCTTGATAGGTGGAATAACCCTTCCAACCGCAGACTACTAAACTAGCATTCCGTTCAATCGCCGTACGCACAATGCCGCGATCGATCTCATCATCGACTCTAGCAATAGTTTCTACCCTGGTATTAGCTGCATGAGCTAAGGTTTCAGCCGTTTCTAGCAGCTTTATTTGCTGCATCCTCGCTTCTGAAGAAACTGGAAAATCGCGATCGCTCAAAACATTTAAGGGTAAAAGAATACCTTGGGCTGTTTTTGCCAAAATTAAAGCCAAATTCAACAGATTATCTTCGTTATTGGGATTAGCAACGGGAACTAAAACCCTTTGAGCCAAAAAGTCAGTTTTACTCTCAGTCTGCGCAGTTTTATCGGCGGAGGTAACTTGTCTGCCCCATTTTTCCGTAACTAAAGGAGAGGCAATGCAAGTAAAGAGAATCATGATTACGATACCGTTGACCGTGGTGCGATCGACTAACTCGATCTGATAAGCCACGGTGATCGCCGCCAAGGTAGAAGCAGCTTGAGCGATCGATAAACCAAACATTACCATGACGCTCTCGAACTTATAGCCGAACCATTTTCCTGTAATCCAAGCCGCAACAAACTTACTAATTAATTCAGCCACAATCATTACCGCCGCTACCAATAAAGATTTGGGTTCGCGGATCAAAACCAGCGGATCGATTAGCATTCCTACGGATATCAAGAAAAATGGCACAAATAAAGTATTGCCAATAAACTGAATCCGATTCATCAAAGGACTTAATTGAGGGATTAAAGGAGTCAGGGCAATTCCTGCCAAAAATGCCCCGATAATTGGCTCAATTTCAATCAAACCAGCAAGATAAGAAACCACAAATAAAGTAGCCAAGACGAAAATAAATTCTGCACTTTCATCATGTCCAAATTTATGAAAAAACCAGCGTCCTAGTTTGGGTACACCCCACAAGGTGGCAAAGGTATAAATAGTTAATGCGGGAATGAGAAATAACCAAAAACCAATCGTCAGCTCCCCTTCATAGGCTTTTACTACCACCGCCAAGACTAGCAAAGCTAAGACATTGGTAATCAAAGTTCCACCCAAAGTAGTATTAACCGCCGAACTGCGCATAATCCCTAATTTACTCAGAATAGGCAGGGCTAATAATGTGTGAGAAGCAAAACAAGAGGCGACTAATACCGCGCCTAAGATCCCATACCCCAAAAGCATCATGGCGACAGTACCTAAGATCATTGGTGCCATAAAAGTTGCCAGACCAAAAACAATCGCTTTATCGCCATTATTCTTAAAGTCATCCAGGCTGGTTTCTAAACCCGCCATGAACATCAAAAACAACAGACCGATTGTGCCTAACAAGATAATGTTGCTGCTTCGTTCTAATAGTCCCAAACCTTCTGGTCCGACAACTACGCCAGCTAGAATTAAGCCGACAATACCAGGAAGCCGAAATCGCTCAAATAGCAAGGGAGCAACTAACATGATGGCTAAAATTACCAAAAAAACTGCTACAGGGTCATTGATCGGCTTAAAGGACAAGAAGGCAATGATTGGCATGATGGTTTTAAATTTGAATTATCCCATTTATATTAACCATCCAAAGTGCTGATGACAGAATCTCAACTTCGAGTATTGATTGAGAAGCTAAACTACAGAAGCTACTTCTGTTTGTTAAAGAGGTTTGGTTCAATTGGCTTTTTCTTGATTGCAGAATTAAACTAGGCAAGAAAACCAGCGCTACAGCCAACAAGAAACAGTTTAAACTAAATATTCATAGCCCAAATTAAGCAGAGTATGACTAATCAATCTCCACTTCAACAACTGCCCAAAGCCATAGAGATAAATAAGGTTAGAACTTACATTAAACATACCTGGAAAACTTTAACTCGTTCCCATAAAGATCTTTTAGCCGCAGCTAAAGATCCTAAAGTTGAGCATGAATCTAGGCAACCCTGGTTAGTTTATGTTTCACCCCAGGAAGATCTCACTCGCATCAAAACATCCCTCCAGCAAACTCTGACTGCTGAAGAATGGCAACAGCTTGAATTGCGGGTATTACCTGCTGAAGTGGAATCTATCGAAGAACATGGTTTACTATATTTACCCCATCCTTATGTAGTTCCTGGCGGACGTTTCAACGAAATGTACGGTTGGGATAGTTACTTTATTATTTTAGGACTATTGCAAGACGGGGAATTGCAGCTCGCTCAAAAGATGATCGAGCAGTTGGCTTATGAAATCGAGCATTACGGGATGATTCTCAATGCTAATCGTACCTATTTCTTAACGCGATCGCAGCCGCCAATATTTACTCCTGCAATCTTGAAACTATACCAAAATACTCAAGATAAATCATGGTTGCAGTCAATGCTACCGACTATCGAAAGCTATTACTATTACTGGAATGTACCCCCTCATCTCAATCAAGCTACGGGGTTGTCTCATTACGCAGCTTTGGGCGCTGGTGCCGCACCAGAAGTAGTTATGTCAGAACTGGATGAAGCAGGAAGGACTCATTACGATCGCGTCAAAGAATATTACCGCAAGTTTCAATTCGACGATTACGATGTAAGCCTATACTACGATCGCCAAACAGATGAGTTGAGCGAGTTATTTTATCAAGGCGATCGCTCGATGCGAGAATCGGGATTTGATATCACTAATCGTTTTGGTCCTTTTAGTATCGACATTATTCACTATGCTCCTGTATGTCTTAATGCTTTGCTGTATCAAATGGAGCAAGATACGGCACAAATCAACGATCTGCTCGGTTATAAAGAAATAGCCAGTCAATGGCGCGATCGCGCTGCTTTACGTCAGGAGAGAATTAACCAGTTTTTATGGGATGAAGAGGCTGGACTTTATTTTGACTATAATTTCCGCACTGGCAAGCGCCGACAATATGAATACGCAACTACCTTTTATCCTTTGTGGGTTGGTATTGCTTCTGATGAACAAGCTCGACGAGTTTGGCAGAATTTAGCTAAGTTTGAAGAGGCAGGAGGAATTCTTACTAGTACTCACGTTAGTGGAAATCAATGGGATGCTCCTTTTGGTTGGGCGCCTTTAAATTTAATCGCTGTCGAAGGCTTGCTGCGCTACGGTTATGAAGAAGATGCTAAACGTATTGCTAGCAAATTTTTGACCATGGCAGTCCAAGAATTTAGTAAAAGCGGGACGCTAGTGGAAAAATATGATGTGTGTGCTTGTTCGGCTAATGTTTCTGACGAAATCTTTTTCGGCTATAGTTCTAATGAAATTGGCTTTGGCTGGACTAATGGGGTGATTTTAGAATTGTTGAAGATTTTGGAACTGTAGAAGTTAGTTAGTGAGTAAGGGCTAGAAACTGTGCTAGCATGTCACAAATGCCAAGAACTAGAAGTTCGAGTCTCGCCAGCCGCATTTGTTTAAGCCTAATTAATCTTGTTAGCTAGAGTATATTCTTAACTCTTTTCACTGTGTTTACAGATAATCTAGCAGATCAGCTAAGTCCCTTAAAGAATAGAGCGTCATCGTTACTTAGTGACGCTACGAAAAAAGCCAACTCTTTAGACGACTACTTAATTGATAGTATCGGAAGTTCTGTGGGGTCACGTTGGGATGCCTGGCTAATGAATCATCATTTTCTGGCTTGGCTGGTTAATCATCCCCTAATTAGCTTGATTAGTAGCCTAATCATCATAATTTTGACTGTTCGTTTACTGGCAACAATTTATCGAGCGATCGCCAATACAATAGACCGCATGTGGCTGGGAATTTTGCGATCGCCTTTTCTTTTACTCAAGCTGCTTTTTGGTTGGGAAATTAAACCCAAAACAGCTACTCTCAACACGACGGTAACAAATTACGAAGTAACCAACAATCCCGAACAGCTAGAGGAAATAATAGCTCGTTTAGATCGCATTCAACAGCAGCAGCAGCAAATAATTCAAGACATAGCACAGTTAAAACACCAGCAGCTTATTTTAGAACCGACAATGCTTCAGTTAATCGATACTACATCTAAACCCCATCCAGATAAGCTTTAGAATAAAACATAGGATGATCGAGCCAAGATTGGCGGTAAGCTATATATTTGAACATTGATTGATTTTTTAACCCCTGGTTTTTTTAATTCTTTTTAATTCTTTTTTTATTGTCAATTAATTTATGAATGGGATAACAACGACTCCTGGTACGGCAACATATGATGTGGTAGTTATTGGCTCTGGTATTGGTGGTTTGGTAACGGCTACCCAGCTAGCAGCCAGGGGGGCAAAAGTATTGGTTCTCGAACGATATTTAATCCCAGGGGGCAGCGGTGGCTATTTTGAGCGAGAGGGTTATCGCTTTGATGTGGGAGCATCAATGATTTTTGGACTTGGCGATCGGGGTACAACTAATCTGCTAACTCGGGCATTAGATGCGGTGGATATGAAAATTGAAACCTTTGCCGATCCTGTTCAAATTCATTATCACCTGCCAGATAATCTAGAACTAAAAGTTCATCGTGATTACGAACAGTTTTTACAAGAATTAATTGCCATTTTTCCCCATGAGGAGCAGGGTATTCGAGCTTTTTATGGCAAATGTTGGGAGGTCTTTAACTATCTCAACTCGATGGAATTACTTTCATTGGAAGAACCACGATATTTAATGCGAGTATTTTTCCAAAAGCCCTGGTCTTGTTTGGGTTTAGCAAAATATTTGCCACTTAACGCGGGTGATATTGCTCGCAAGTATATTAAAGATCCCAAACTACTTCAGTTCATCGATATGGAATGTTACCTCTGGTCAGTAGTACCTGCGGACAAAACACCGATGATCAATGCGGGAATGGTCTTTAGCGATCGCCATTACGGTGGCATCAACTACCCGAAAGGCGGTGTCGGGCAAATTGCTCAGAAGCTAGCGGATGGTTTGGTGCAGATTGGAGGGGAGATTAAGTATAAAGCCCGCGTAACAGAGATTATTTTAGAGAAGGGTAAAGCTGTCGGGGTTAAACTAGCTGACAATAGTGAATACCGTGCCAAAAGAATCGTTTCTAACGCTACACGCTGGGATACCTTTGGTAAACTTATTCCTGCCAAACAAACTCCCAAGCAAGAAAAGAAATGGCAGCAGCGATATCAGAAATCTCCCAGCTTCCTTAGCCTACATTTAGGCGTAGATGCTAATGTACTTCCTAAAGATACTGATTGCCATCATATTTTGCTCGAAAACTGGGACAAAATGGAGGAAAATGAAGGCACAATTTTTGTGTCTATTCCTACTCTGCTCGATCCGAGTCTGGCTCCTGCTGGCAATCATATAGTCCATACTTTTACCCCTAGTTGGCTAGAAGATTGGCAGGGACTATCACCCCAGCAATATCAAGAGAAAAAAGAAGTTGCGGCAAACAAATTGATTAATCGTTTAGAAGCAATCTTCCCTGGAATTGCCGCTGGATTAGACTATCAAGAAATTGGTACTCCTCGGACTCATCGTCGTTTTCTGGGCAGAGAAGATGGCACATATGGTCCAGTTCCCCGCCGCAAACTGCCTGGTCTATTAGGAATGCCTTTCAATCGCACTAGCATTCCTGGTCTATATTGCGTTGGAGACAGCACTTTTCCTGGTCAGGGTCTAAACGCCGTGGCATTCTCTGGGATGAGCTGCGGACATCGTGTGGCAGTAGATCTAGGACTATAACGGAGTGTATCCTTTAGGATAATTTTCTCCATCGTGTTAACAATCTGATCATTAGGGAAATAGCGATCGCTTATATTCCAGGACTAGCAATAATTAAACCCAGTCCTGTAAAAACAAGAGCGAGATCACCTTGGAGCATCTTTAAATGAAATAAATGGGACAATACTGCGACCAATTTATTTATTTATTTATTTATTTATTCGCCGATACTGCGTTACGGATTCGTAAGTCTTTAAATCTCAAATTTATCTTGAAGATTGCTACCCAAGAGATTCTCGATTTCTTAGAATGCGATCGCCTTTCAATCGTCCGTCTTACCCGTAGATTATCTCAAGATTGTAGAAAACCAAGAGATTCTCGACGCTTTATATCTGCTAGACATTGATTTTGCCCAAGGCTATCATCTCGGTCATCCTCAAAAATTTGCTGAAATAGTCTAGATTTAGATCTTGTTTCGATATCTTTGTTTACGAATCTAGATAAAATCAAGTATTATCCATAATCAATATTGGCTTGAGGAATAGTACGTGATTGCTGACAGGTTTTTTTTTACTAGATTTTGTATTTCATTGGGTTTAACTCTTGCCATTACTGCTTGCGGTAGCCCTCAAGGAAAGAGTCAAGACAGCACTTTAAAATTGCTTTACTGGCAAGCTCCAACCATTCTTAATCCCCATCTCTCCACAGGGTTTAAAGATGCAGAAGCTGCCCGCATTACCCTTGAGCCTCTGGCGAGCTTTAATAATGACAGCGAATTAGTTCCTTTTTTAGCGGCTGAGATCCCGACGACAGAAAACGGTGGCGTAGCTGCGGACGGAAAATCTGTTACCTGGAAGCTGAAGCAAGATGTCAAATGGTCTGACGGTACACCCTTTACCGCTCAGGATGTTGTCTTCACCTATGAGTTTTTGAGCAATCCCAAAGTAGGGGCTGTTTCGGCAGGAACTTATGAAGTCGTCGAAAGTGTCGAGGCGATCGATGACTATACGGTAAAGGTAAACTTTAAGGAAGTAAATCCTGCCTGGTCTTTGGTGTTTGTTGGCGGAGAAGGAATGATCTTACCCAAGCACATTTATGAACCTTATAGCGGCGAGAATGCCAGAGAAGCCCCAGCCAATCTAAAGCCAATAGGTACGGGAGCCTATCGAGTCGTTGACTTTAGACCAGGGGATTCGATCACCTATGAGCCGAATCCAGAATTTCGCCAAGCAAAATTAGGTTTTGAGAAAATTGAACTAAAAGGGGGCGGAGATGCCACATCCGCAGCTAGAGCAGTATTACAGACCCAGGATGCTGACTTTGCCTATAACCTTCAGGTGGAAGCCCCCGTACTAGATAAGTTAGCCGCAGCAGGAGAAGGAAAAGTTGTGTCTAACTATGGCGCACAGATGGAACGAATTATTATCAATCATAGCGATCCCAATAAAGTTGCCCCTTCGGGTGAACGTTCCAGCCTTGAGTTTCCTCATCCCTTTCTGAGCGATCGCACTGTGCGTCAGGCTTTGGCATTAGCCATAGATCGAGATACTATTGCCGAACAGCTATATGGCGTTACAGGTAAAGCTACCCCTAACTTTCTAGTTGCTCCACCAGAATATGCTTCGACTAATACTAGCTATAAATACGATCTCGAACGGGCAAAGCAGTTACTAGACCAGGCAGGATGGAAAGATACCAATGGCAACGGCATCCGCGATCGCAATGGTACAGAGATGCAGATGGTCTTTCAAACATCGGTTAATCCTTTGCGCCAGAAAACCCAGGCGGTGATTAAACAAGGATTACAATCAATTGGGGTAGGGGTAGAACTTAAAAGCATTGACCCTAGCGTCTATTTTTCCAGTGACTCTAGCAACAACGATACGGTAGAGCATTTTTATGCAGACTTACAAATGTACACTACTGGCAACACAAGTCCCGATCCTGCTGCATATATGAACTTTATGACCTGCAATCAGATTCCCCAAAAGGCAAATAATTGGTCGGGAGATAATAATGCTCGCTATTGCAACCCTGAGTATGACAAGCTTTGGCAAGAGGCAAATAGAGAATTAGACCCAAAAAAGCGCAACCAGCTATTCATCAAGATGAACGACTTATTGATCAAAGATACTGAAGTGATACCTTTGGTACATCGCGCAGACGTAACGGCTTTTGGCAATAGTTTGACGGGTTATGAACCTACCGCCTGGGATATGCGAACCTGGGATATTATGAATTGGCAGCGAAAATAGAGCAGTATTAAAATAACTATTAGAACAAACGCTTGTTTGACTAGGATTTTTTCAAAAATTGTTTGATATTCCTTAAGTTTTTTTTGCGGTCTGCTGCCCACAATAAAGGAGTTCCCAGCTTTGACCAATAAGGCATTGGTACAGGAGTCCAATAGTAAATTGAAAGTAGTTTACGACTGTGGTCTACAGGACAAGATAGGGGAGTTGGTACACCATGAAAAGTCTTGTCAGTAGTGGGAAAAATGATCGTGCGATTAAAGGTGCAGGGATAACTAACCTTGTCTGACTGGTTTTTGTGGTCTTGCAGGGCTAGTTCTCCTCCCCAGCTAGCATCCCAATCTCGATTGAGATAAATCAAGACATTAATCTTGCGCATCAGAGGCAAAGTAAAGTGTTTAGTATAGTCAGCATGCATTCCTAGCCAACCACCTTGACGCATTTCATGCAGTCCAGCACCGTGAAATAAAGGGTCACCTACCAAATTATCCATATCGACGATGGATTCAATAGTGTTAATCACCTCATTTGAATTAAGCCACAGACAAAACAGTTGAGTAAATGTTGATAATCCATTAATACCTCGTGAGGTGGTTTTTAGTTCATTAGATGTATCCCACACCAGCCAGTCTCTATTTTCTGGGGAAGGAAAATCTTTGACCAAGCGATCTAGTAACTCGGGTTCAAAGAGATTATCAATTACCAGATGCGGATAAGGCTTTGCAGTTACATAACACTGTCGCAAAGATTCGGCTTCGTTGCGTAAGCGGTCTAAAGCTTGAGTGAAAGAGCCTAAATCCAGAAATTGCCGATCTGTTTCCAACCCAGACAAGTTAACGCTCATAAATTTTAGTTAAATTAAAGATAAAAACTATTAAAGTAGAACCCTATCAAATGATTATTTCATGGTTGTGTCAGGTTTGTGTCATAGAAACAGAACTTTTGACACGAGCATAAATATTTTCTAAATTTGCTCTCTAAATTAACCACTCTCGAAACAAATTGAAAAAATTAAATCGGATTTATCGCCGCGATCGCAACTCAGGTAATAATATACTAGAATTCCAGCAAAACGATAAGAAAAAGGTAAGTCTTTTTTGAGTTGGTTTTGAACAATCTTGACCAGTCAAGCGGGCGATTACGCTGCGCGTACCCTACGGATCGCAGCTAATCAAAGCACATACAGAGATAAACACCTAGTATTTAACAATCAACCGCATAGATCCAATCTTTATATTTTGGCTCTTTATTTTGGGTAATTGAGGTGAGTTTATGCTTGATTTTTTCGGTTAATGGTCGCTGGGTAGATAGATGATAGCTTTCAATTTGCTTTACAGGAGTCACTTTGGCTGCCGTCCCGCTTAAAAATACTTCATCGGCAATCAGTAATTCAGATTTATCGATCGCTCTTTCCTCAACTTCAATTCCCAGATCTTTGGCAATGATAATTACGCTATCTCTGGTAATACCTTCTAAGATGTCTTGATTAAAGCCAGGAGTAATTAGTTTATTGTTTCTAACCATAAAGATATTCATCCCCGAAGCTTCGCAGACTTTACCCTGAGAATTCATCAAGATAGCCTCATCAAAGCCTGACTCTACTGCCTCAGTTTTTGCCAGGGAAGAAGTAATATAGGCGCCGCTAATCTTACCCCGCAGAGGTAGACTGCGATCTTCTTGACGATACCAGGAACTTATCCGACAGCTAATACCTTCAGGGGGTAAATAATCTCCTAGTTCTAAGCCATAAATTAAGAAATCTTTCTCAATTTTGTGCAGTCGCGGGGCAATACCTAAGTCAGATGTATAAACAAAGGGACGAATATAAAAAGGTTTACTGGGATTGTTTTTCTTAACAAAATCAATAATAATTTGCTGAATTTTCTCAACTGGCAAATCGTAATTTAGTAGCTTGGCGCTATCACTTAAGCGACGACAATGACGGTCTAATCTAAACAATAATATTTGATTGGATATTTCTGGGTTAGGAATACCTCTCATCCCGCCAAAAGCACCTGTACCGTAGTGTAGCGCATGAGTGGCAATGGAAATATTTGCCTCTTTAAAAGGAACAAATTTATTTTGCAAATAGGCTGTTTCTAAAAAGTTATGCATGAATGTTTGATTACTGATTACTGATTGATGGGCATTATTTTAGCTTTCTACCTTTGCCATTGTAGATCTAAGATGCCCACCAAGTAGGGCGGGCATTCACTAGATATTTGGTAGCACTGTAATTAATTTAATTGCCCACCCTACCCACCTACTCATTTTCCCAGCCATCCGATTAAATTTTGCTGCTGTTCTTGAGACATATTATCTTGCATCGCTAATTGATAACTATTAGTTTGAGGTTCAGCCAAAGTCACCTTGAGGGTTTTCAATTCGTCATTGTGAAATACAGTAACTTGAATTGTATCCTCTGGCTGATAATCTTTGAGTCTTTCATCAAGGGATTGGGCGTCAACCTCAATACCATCAATTGCCAAAAGCTGATCGTTAGCATCAATACCCGCTAATGCTGCGGGAGACTGTGCCGCAACAAATTCAATTATTTCTCGATTACTATCAGACTGAACTCTAATTCCCAGATAAGGAACATCAGATTCAGCAACAGCCTTTAAGTATAAGCCAAAAGGGTTGAGATAGTCATCAAACGCCAGCTCGCTCGTAGTTTCAATATAGCGAGTGAAGAAATCATCGAGATTCTCTGAGGCAATCTCAGCAATCGTCTCTCTCAACTGGGTTTCACTAAAGCCGATTTCCTCCTGTCCGTAACGCTCCCACATTAAGCGCATTACATCATCAAGCGATCGCGTATTCTGATATTTAGCCCGAATTAAGAGATCCAGCAGTAGGGAAACTAGCTGCCCCTTGAGATAATAGGAAATTTGATTGTTATCACTATAGGCATCACGGCGATAAAGCTTGATCCAGGCATCGTAGCTTGATTCCCCAAGAGGCTGAACGGTGCGTCCAATGGTGTTGAGATACTTACTTATATCTTTACTCAAATTTTTCAGACAGGTTTTACGGCTGTAGATCCCTGCCCGTCGAGGAATTAGCAGATCGTAATAGCTGGTGGTTCCCTCACAAAACCACAGAGATGTAGTGTAGTTTTCCCTTTCGTAGTCAAAAGTTGACAAAGCTTTAGGACGAATTCGCTTGACGTTCCAGAGGTGAAAAAACTCGTGTGCCACAAGCTGGATAAAACGTTCGTACTTCTCGCGATCGCGAAACCCAAATCGAGGATAATTTAAAGTACAGCAATCTTTGTGTTCTAAGCCACCATAGCCGCTACCCGAAAGGTGGAGCAAGAACAAATACTGTTGATAGGGCAAACCACCAAACATCTTGGCTTCAACCTCAATTACTTTGATCGTATCGGCAATTATCTGTTCGGGGTCAGCATTCCCTCGACTCCAAATTGCCAGAGCATGGGGTTTACCTAATACTTCAAAATCATATACCTGCTGGGTGCCAATTTCCACAGGAGTATCTACCAAAATATCAAAGTTTTGAGCCAGAAAAGTATTCTCTGACTCTTTTACCCTGGGTAAGGTAGTAGTTACCTGCCAGTCTGATAGGGGAGGCGAAACTTTTAGCTTAATTGGCTGGTGTTCTAACCCTGGAACAAAGAAAAATAGCGCCGCGCCATTGAAATAACCGTGAGTTGCATCTAAATGGTTAGTGCGTACCGTTAAATCATTGGCATAAATGCGGTAGCTGACTTCAATTTCTGAAGCACCTGCGGTTGCCACCTGCCAATGATTTTTACTCAGCTTATGACTGATTAATTCTCCCAGTTCTCCCTTGCTATCCCGTGCCGAAAAATCCTGGAGATGTCTGGCATATTCTCTGACTAAATAAGAGCCAGGAGTCCAGACTGGCATTTTTAAATCTAGGGTTTCTGACTGCCAGTGACTAACTTGTAGAGTAACTTCAAATAAATGGGAGGCTGGTTGTGACATGGCAACTTGATAAAACAAGTTTGCTGATTGTTTGGCTGGTTTGGGCTGACGAATAGCAGTGGCTTCAGTCATTAAGCTTTGGTGGGTAAAAAATCAAATCGAACGGAGATTAACTTATATTTTATCTATATCTAGGAAATTGCCCCAAATAAAACCATCTCCTAAAGACAATAAAAATTTCGCGTCTGTATTTATATCGCAACTAACATCTAATAGATTAAAATGCCAATAGTTAAGATTATTCAGGTAAGAGTCATTGAAATCTCTCAATTTTTTGGCTAGCTCTCGCAACAAGAGCCGTCAGTTTGCCGTGATTGGTTTAGGACGTTTTGGTAGAGCCGTTTGTACTTCACTACACAAAATGGGCTATGAAGTCTTGGGTACAGACATTGATGAAAAAATAGTTACTCAGATTTTGACCCAGAAAGCAGCGTCCCACGCAGTTCAATTAGACTCCACCGAACCTGAATCTTTGCGAGAAGCGGGGATTTTTGAGATGGATACAGTAATTGTGGCAATTGGTAACTATCTTCAAGAAAGTATTATTACTACCCTCAACGTGAAAGAGGCGGGAGTAGAGTATGTAGTAGCCAAGGCTTCCTCGGAAATTCACGGCAAGGTATTAAGGAGAGTGGGAGCAGATCGAGTAGTCTTCCCTGAATATGAGGCTGGCTGCGCTTTAGCCAGTAACTTAACTCAGCCAGGATTTTTGGAAAGGTTTGAGTTGGATACAGAAAACAGCATTGTCGAGATCTTGGTTCCCGAAGAATTTCATAATCAAACTTTATCTCAGCTAGATTTGCGGAAGCGTTATGGTCTAAATGTTTTAGCTCTTGGTGATGGCAAAACATTTGTCACTAATCTCAATCCTAACCATATACTGAAGAAAGGATTGGTGATGGTAGTAATTGGCAGCAATAAGAATCTTCAACGTTTACCAATTCCCTGTTAGTCTGGCTTCCCTCAAATAGCGATTTAATCCTAACTAGAAGCACTGGTATAATACCTTAGAGCAAATCGCCAGAAGAAAATTGAAAAAACGGCGTTGTTCAAAAGAGGAGTATTTTCTGCACGTTCGCTCATTTTTGAAGGGTGGGAGGGAATTAAGTCTAGCGTGGCCTGAGATGTAGCTGATAAATGGACTCTGGGAGTTTCATTAGTGAAAGTATCTGTCGCTGGAGAGGGTCAAGGGGAGTAATGAAAATACTAGAATCGGGCAAAAAATAAAGAGTGAGGTGACAAAAAGCCTTAAGCAGTTGCTCTGTGGAGGGACGAGCCGTGGCTCGTTTAGGATTACCATCATATAGACCAGCCAAAGATTGTTGAGCGTTTTGTAGTGCCTGTCTGACCACAAACTCAATCAAGGTAAACACCCGCAAAGCAATGGTCAGCAAGAACATCAAGCCAGCAATGCGGTCTTGGTTCTGGAAATAGATGGGCAGCGCCGGTAAGCGACCGCGCTTAAAGCGGTGAAAACCTCGTTCTAAGAGCCATTCATCCCGATAGTAAATCACTGCTTGTGGTAGGGTGAGCCGAGTTGTGGGTGCATTGGTGACATACAATCGCCACCCCGCCAATTGTCTGGCCTGGTCAATAGCAGCAGATTGTTGTTGGAACTGAAGTTGGAGATTGATCCGAGTTACCGGCTCCTGCACAGACTTAGCAGTGGGCCGCCCGCGCCCTGAGTAGCGGGTTTGTGTGATGGTTTCTGTGATGGTCGTTATCGCCAAGAATTCCTTGACACGGTGACGCTTAAGGATAGTCTCCACCTTCTGATGGAGTTGTTCAAGGTCATCTCCAGGTTTAGCCGCTAGTTTGGAAAGTGCCGCAGTAGCTCGTTCAAGGCGCTTTTGTTGACCACGGATAGCCGCAGCGGCGAGGGTGTGGGAGTAAACGACCAGATAGCGCTCATCCCAGCGTACCCACTTGTTAGTTTCCCGATTCAACCAAAACTTCCCCAACTCCACTTCAAACCCTTTTCCCACGGCTGGCTCCGCTTCATCCTGTCGCGGCAAACGAATCTCCACACTGGGGGCCGGTGGGTTGAGCACCCATTGTTTGAGCAACTTCGGGTTTTGTCCAGTCATGGGCAGGGGAAAACAATAGATCCCAGCGTTAGAGGCAATCTGGGCACGGGTGGCGATTGCCCCAGCCTTACAATCGGCTAAAAAGACAAACTGTTTGTGGCCTATCACTTTCGCCATCTGCTGCCAAGTAGGCCAATAGAGGGGGTCATCTGCCCCATTACCCGAATCGGTTGCACTCACCAGTGGTATTCCAGCTGGGTCAAGAGTTGCCAACAACTGGCGGTATTGTAGCAAGTCTGGTCGTTTGTCTTTAGAGTGTCCATAGCGCAGCAGACTTTCTGACTCGGATTCCGTTTGCTGGTGATTCACTGAAAAACTACTGGTATCTGCTCGTGCCACTTCCGTGGGTAATTCATAGGCACGGATCAGATATTGTCCCATTTTCATTTCTATCTGAGTGCAGGCTTCTTTTTGTCTCCCTAACTCTTCGACCACCCTTGCGAGTCGGTCATCGCTGGCATCTTTTGACCCAATCGACCACCCCGTAGCCAACTCCAAAATCTTGAGGTGCTTTTTCACCCAGCCTTCCACTGCACATAATCGATGATCTGCCTGGGTAATAATATAAGTCAACAGCAGTACACTCAATTGTCCATAAGTCATTCCTTTATGGTTTCCGTGTGGCCTAGATAGGCTTTTGTCTATCCATTTAGCAATCTCCATCTTCTTTAGCCACTCGACAATTACAGGAATATCATCTATTTGCTCAGAACTTATTTCCACCGTTTCACTGTTCATTCTTTAGAGCCTCAAGAAACTGCTCTTCAGCTTACCCCACATGAGCTCCATTCCTGATGGACTGACGCAATTGCTCTATTCCTTGCCCCTCAAGCGATTAATTATTCTTGTCTTCTTGAAATGAGCGAACCGGCAGTATTTTGGGTAACAAATGCAGCACAAATTAAGCCAAACTTGGACTTGACATATAGGACAAAAGTATTACGGTACAAACCTAGTTTTCAGGTTTGTTGAAAAAGCTCAAAATCCAACATTTCTAACCAATGTGGATGTTTTTTACCTGTCATCAATTCCGTAGGACTTTTGCCAACTCTTTCAGTCACGCGGCTTGAACTAAAGGTTCGATGATTCAGAAAAAACCTGAGAAGGTCAAGATAATCAGAATTCAGGTGTTTTCTCAAGAAAAAGTAGTTTCTCAAACGAGAGTTGAGCGAGAGGGATGCTGGGGAAACCCCAGCATATCCAACCACCGTGTTGACCTGATTTATTAGTATCTCTCATCTCCTTGGTGTTGAGCAATGGTTTAAAACATATGTTCTACTAAATTGGGTTGTTTTCCCCAAAAGTGTAACCCTAGTTTGAACAGCGCCAAACTCTTTAGATAATGAACGGGCGATTGAACTATTAGTACTTAGTGCTTGCGAAACTCTAGCAGGCGATCGCCGAGCAGCTTTAGGACTGGCAGGAGTTGCAGTGAAAGCTGGTGCGCGAAGTACTTTGGCAACCCTGTGGCGAGTTAATGATGAGGCAACATCTTTATTTATGGGACGATTTTATCAAGAACTAGCTAATCAAAGTCAAACTATCACTAAAGCTGAAGCTGTACGTCAAGCACAGTTGACTTTATTAAAAAGCAATCTCTTTTATCAGCCTCATTTCTGGGCTTCTTATGTACTTGTTGGTAATTGGCTGTGATACTACAAAAGTGCTGTGGTTAGTTGTAACTTTCAGACATTAGTAGGGTCTTGCACGCTTTTGGTGAATCGAGATAACGAGTGATCGCTATATATGTTAAATAGGACATAAAAATCTCCTCTTAAGTAGTTCTTGACTGGCTCGACCATACATCTGACGCTTGAGCATTTTCAGTCGATTAATCGGTTGTGTCGCAAAACCGAGAAAAGGTAGCAAAAATAGAATAGATCTCTTGCATAACTATGATAATTTCTAATATGAATAGAGGTAATGAGGGTTATTCGTAGTATGAGATATGAAACCGCCAAGAATTTAAGTCAAGGCGACTTTAAAAGAACGTATGGCGTATATCCTGAGATTTTTGAGGTTATGGTAAAAGTAGCCAAAGTAGAAAGAATGCTCCAAAAAAAGACAGGTAGAAACGATAAATTAATAATTGAAGACCAAGTATTAATGACACTATCCTATTGGCGAGAGTATAGAACGTATTTTCATCTGGCACAAAACTGGGGAATTAATGAATCAACAGCTTATCGAATATTATCGAATAATTAGGCGTACAGAAGACATATTAATCAAATCAGGAGTTTTTGCTTTACCAGGGAAAAAAGTATTAATTAAGCCAGAAACAGAAATAGAAACAGTTGTGGTAGACGTAACAGAACACGAAGTAGAACGCCCAAAAAAGCGGTGCGACCCCAGCGAGGTTTCCTCGCTATGGGAACGCGCACCAAGACAAAACAGAAAGCATACTATAGTGGCAAACAAAAGAAACATACACTGAAATCCCAGATAGTTGTGGATGTAAAGAGCAAGTCAATAATCTGTATAGCCTATGGAAAAGGAAAGCAGCACGATTTTAAAATTTGGAAAAAAAGTCTAACTAAAGCCAAAAAGTCAATTAAACAATTGGGAGACAAAGGATACCAAGGAATTCAAAAATATCATGCAAATAGTCAAACGCCTATTAAGAAGAAGCGTGGCAAAAAGCTAGATAGAGAGTCCAAAAAAATCAACCAAAAATTAGCCAGAGAAAGAATAATAATTGAACATATTAATCGTCGTCTTAAAATATTTAAATTATTATCATCCCGATATAGGAATAGAAGAAGAAGAATTAATTTGAGACTGAGTTTAATAGCAGGTATTTATAATTATGGACTTAATTATCGGATAAAAAATACGATTTCTCTGTAGTTATGCAAGAGGTCTAATGAAAAGAGATTTAGGCAGCGATTCCAAATATTTGATTGATGAAACAGATCTCTCCTATGACATCCCCCTTTTCTACATCTTGGATTTGTCCTTTTACGGATCATGTTCATCACTTCGTAGCCAGAGATAGTCCTTCGGGCTGAATTAAATGAACCAAAGCTCATGCCAGGATTAATCAGATGTTTCACTCCACGATGATCCTGTTCGACCATATTATTCAAGTACTTGACTTGTCTGAGTTTGGTATTCTCAGGTAAAATGCTCGATTTCTTGAGCTGCTCGATTGCGGGTGGATAAGAAGGATTCTTATCGACATTGATGGCGAGACAGGCGGAACTTGCTTCCGCATCTGTAATCGCCATGTTGATGACCCTGGGGGCTTGATTATGAGTCGCTTTGAGTGCTTTGATAAAGAATCGTTTGGCAGCAATGGTATCTCGTTTGGCTGTCAGCAAAAAGTCGAGGGTATTACCTTGACTATCCACGGCTCGATATAAATACTTCCACTGTTTCTTGACTTTTACGTAAGTCTCATCCACACGCCAAGAATCATTGGTGGACTTGAGATGAGGGCGACAACGTCGATCTAGTTCTGGACGAATAATCAAGTACCCAGCGATTAATAGTGCTATGGTCAACTCTCAGTCCTCGCTCTAGCATCATTGACTCTAAATTCTTCTAGCTGAGGGGATAACGACAATACCAGCGTACATTCAGTAGGATAATTTCGGCTTGAAAATGTTGCCATTTAAATGGTCGGGATGAAACCATGAACTTGAGTTAAAAAAGAGTCAGCAAGTTGTTAAATTAACATTTTTTGCTGCTGTACCTCAATTTTTGCGACACAACCAATTTTTTTTGCATACCCCGATCTACCTCAGAAATAAGTAACTATACCAGCAAACAAACACTCACACTTTCTCAAACAGAAATAATTATGAAAAACCTCAACCAAAAAGTTCTATCTACTCTAATCGCTATTACCGCAGTTGTCGGTATGTCTAATGCGGAAAAAGCTCAATACTTCCCTTCTACTGAAACTTACAATCCAAATCAAACTTATCAAAGTGATTATCAAGAAAGAATGAATACTCAAGATAGAAGGCACCAACAGTACCTAGACTTAATTTGGTATTAAGAGCCAATAATTTGAGAATACATACATACCTTAAATTGCATATCTCAAATCGAGTCAGAAATAAATAACAACACTAGCAAACACTAATACTTTTAACTGGAGAAACCAATCATGAAATCAATCAAAACTACTGCTTTACTTGCTTTAATTTCTTTAGGTGCGATCGCTTCTGGAATCAAACCAGCTTTGGCTCAAACTGGAATCGACCCCTGGACTGGTAATACCTATGATACTTCTGGATGCGCTGCATACAATAGCTGCTACGTTGATGGCTACGGAGATGTTTATGGTAGCGATAACTATGCCGATCCTTATTCTTATACCTATGATGACAATTCTTGGTACAACCAACTCGACCAATATTAACAGCTAAATCAATTGAAAAAATCCTCATTAACTTTAGAAATAAGTAACTACATAAGCAAACAAACAAGACACTTTTACACAAGGAGAAAAACAATCATGAAATCAATTAAAATCACAGCAATATTAGCTTTAGTTTCTTTAAGCGCGATCGCCACTGCTGTTAAACCTGCCTCGGCGCAAACAGGAACAGATCCTTGGAATGGTAACGTTTACGACATCTCTAAATGTGGCTATAGCAATAGTGCTTTTGTCGATCGCTGGGGGACTGTTTACTGTAGCGACGAACTTCCAGACGATTACACATATTACAATGGCTCTGTGTATCATGGCGAGTTTCGTCAACTGCAATAGCTATTAGATTGATACCAACTCTTTATGACAATGCACTCTTCTTAAATTTAAAAGAGGCGGTATCTCGCCCTATGGGGCGAGATACTGCCTAGGTGCGCTTTGCATGGCGTACTATTCCTTCTGCCTTCGTGCAATTTTTACTTTTGCATACCTTTAATCGCTTCAGAAATAAATAACTACATAAGTAAATAAAACAATTATTACGTAATGGGAGAAACAATCATGAAAAACATAAAAAAAACCTA
>CAVRWR010000172.1:0-5495 GCA_963724445.1 uncultured cyanobacterium
TTGGTTGGCTGAAAATCCGATTAATAGTGTTAATGACATCGGTAAATATGAAGCTCAATGCGATTTCCTGCGTCGAGAATCGCCGTTAATTGCCGATAATAGTGTCGATGTAGTTATTTCGAATTGCGTTTTGAATTTGGTTCGTCCCGAAGATAAGCGACAGCTATTTGCCGAAATTTTTCGTGTTTTCAAGCGAGGCGGTAGAGCAGTTATTTCGGATATTGTCTGCGATGAAGATCCGACTTCTAAGATTCTCAACGATCCCGAAATGTGGAGTGGTTGTATTGCGGGTGCTTTTAGAGAAGATAGTTTCTTAAAAATGTTCGAGAATGCAGGTTTTTATGGTATTGAAATCTTAAAGCGAGAAGAAAATCCTTGGCAGGTTATCGATGGTGTAGAATTTCGATCGATGACGGTAAGAGCTTACAAGGGAAAATAAGGGATTGTTGGGAACGAAAACAGTCGGTAATCTATAAAGGACCATGGAAACAGGTCGGAGATGACGATGGTCATGTCTATTGTCGTGGCGAACGCATGGCGGTTTGTGACAAAACTTATAACATTTTAACAAGCTGCTGTAGTCCTTATGCTAGTGATGTTATTGCCATTCCGCCCTACGAAAATATCTCCTTAGAAGAGGCAACTGAGTTCAACTGTAAAACCAAGGCAGTGCGTCATGCCAGGGAAACTAAAGGTTCAGAATATAATCTCACGCAAACCAGCGGCGATGACTGTTGTTCTCCTGGAGAGTGCTGTTAATAGAGAGATTAAGGATCAGCATTAAGGAGCTAAATAATTGGCAGGGTGGGCAAAAGACTAATTGTGTTCGGCGTTTTTTTTTCTTGATGCCCACCAAAAGTCATCAGTAATTAGTAATTAAATATGCGATATATGCGATCGTCGACGTAATTTTTGATTATTCAACAATGGACAATTGTCAATTATCAATTATTCATTAATAACTCGATCTTCTGATTCTTCTTTGACTAGCCTTATATGACCAACTTTTGTCGGTTCTTTTATAGGGTAGCTCCATATGGCAATTAACCATTTTTTTTAGCTGTTCTGTTCTTACTACCATCAACCTGGGCCACCGCTGATAATCAGTATAGCTAAGATAGGGAACTAAACCGCTGCAAACAACCGAGGTAATCAAACCTGGTCCCGTTGCTGACCAAGGTGATTCATTGCAGTAATCCACTAAATTGGACACCGCTCGGTCAAAAGCTTCACAGATCATGCTTTGAGCAGGTATGCAGCCGAGAAAATTATTCCCAAAGGTAACAACATCTTCTTGAATAATCACTAATTCTGGTCTAAGCTCGATAATTGAATCCAATGGCTGGAGGCACATGTCGTCAACATCAGCATAAAAACCTCCCATTTTGCTTAGGTATGCTAGCCGAAAAAAATCTGCTTTGGTAGCAGGCTGTTCGCAGTTGGCAAATGCTTTGATTACTCTGGCATCATAGAATTCTTCTAAAAAGGAAATGGCTGTATCCAGAGAAAATAGGCAATATTCGTATTCAGGGTTAAAGTCTATCCAACTCCGACAAATTCTGTTAATTTCTGATGGTGGTTGAGGATCGTCCCAAAACTGAATAATTTTTCGGGGAATTGGAGCAATGGTGTCTGATTTTTTTGACAATGCTTGTTGTAGCAGATTCGAAAATGCCCTGTTCTCTTAATTCTTTGGCTAAATATAGCGCTGCACCAAAATATTGTGGTTCCTGTGCCAAAAGATGTCCCAAAGCGATTATTTTTTCTGGTGTTTCGCTTTGCTCTATTGCCACTAGTTTTTTCAACATCGGAGGATTCATCCGAAGTTGATTAATAACCATTGCGGTATTACTCTTTAGTGGAACATTGGATTTTCCAGGAGAGGACAGGAGAATTAGCCCCTCAGTAGCAATTTTTAATTCTTGAAGAGCTTCATCTATTCTGCACGTCAGCAGCAGCAAATATGCTAACCGAACTCTTTCTGAGATCGCTGTGGCAGCTAGCTCAATCGCATTTCTAAGATGTTTTTCAGCTTTTGGATAGTCATATTGTAGAAAATAGATGGTTGTTCTCAACTGCTGGGATCTTCTTAACCATTCTGGATTATCTGACGATATCCGATCGAGAATATTTAATGCTGTTTGATATTCGCCCTGTTTGATTTTTAGTTGGCAGAATTGCCACGACAATTGCACATTATGCGGAAAACGCCGACATTCTTTTTTTAGTAGTTGCTCACTCCAATCAAAATTACCCAGACGGATTTGTAATTCGATTAACCCTTGAGCAATTTGGGAATTATCAGGAAGCCTCTCCCTAGCTTTTTGGAGTAACCTAACTGCTCCCTCAGCATTACCCTGGAGAAATAACAAACTGGCAAGTTTACAATAACCATGATGATGATCGGGAAATTTCCAACAGGCTTGCCGATACCAAGTACTGGCTATTCGATATTTTTCTAAAGTTTGATACAGTAAACCCAACTGAATCAGAATTTTAAGATCTGCTCTCAACAAGTTCGTTTCTTTTAACAAATCGATCGCCCGTTCTATTTGACCAAATCGACTATATATTTTGGCTAATTCGTTTCGAGCATCAATCCGCTCGGGTTCAATTGATAAAATATGTTGATATATTTTGGCGGCTTCCTCGAATTTAGCTCTAGATTGTAGAATATTTCCTTTCAACAAATAGGCACGAAAGTCACTTGAATGCTGCTCAATAGCCAGATCGATTACTTTTAAAGCTTCATCCAACCTGCCTAAAGCTTTCATCTCTTCCGCGATTAAGTTACTAGCGGTTAAGTCTTGGGCAGGTATGACGGCGATGGATTTAGCCAAGTAAAACTGTTGTAAAGCTTGCTCTCTTTGTCCCATTTTTCGGGCAAGATGACCACAGCGGAGGACGATCGCAAAATTTTTTGGGTGTTGATTATGTATTGTCTCAAGATTATACCTAGCCCGGTCATAAAGACCTAAATCCCAGAGCGTATCGATTTGTAGCAGGTGAGCCGAAACTTGCTGGCGATCGCTGGCGATCGCTTTTTGCAAGTAGTCTAAGGCAATGTCTAACCTGTGTCTTTCACGCTCCAACTTGCCTAACCACAGCAAAATTTTAAAATCATTGGGTGCAAGTTTTAGTGCCTGTTCGAGATATTTGGCGGCTTGGGCAAAATCCCCAGCTTGAATAAATTGTTCGGCCAGATTGATACTTGCTTCTTTTGCCTGAGGATTGAGCTGCAAAGCTTTTGCAAATAATTCTAAGGCAACCTTGGCTTTGTTTTCGCGACGATAAACTTTGCCTAAATCGATCATTACCCCAACATTGTGGGGAACTATCTCAATTAATTGTTCCAAGGTGCTACGATAATCTGCAAACTTATTAAAGTGGAGCTGTTCCTTTAATAGTTCAAATTTTATTTCCTTATTTTTCGGATAGATTTTCTCGGCTAACTCAAAAGTTTTTAAAGCTTCAAGGCGATCGCCTTTTAAACGATAAGCTAATCCTAATTCTATCAATCCAAAAATGAATCTAGGATATTCATTGATAATCTCTTTGATGGCTGTTATCGTCTTGTCAGCGTCATCTAGTTTCTTGGCAACTGCCAGACGCTCTTTTGCAGACTGTTTTTGCGATTGGCTCACCCTTGCCTCCAAATATGCCAGGATTGTGGATACCTCTTATACAACAAGTTATTAAAAATTAAGTCCTCCCGATTAGGAAGACTTAGATGAAAAAGATTAATTCAATTTCGTCAATAATCCTTACGCTACAAGAGCTACTCTATTAGTAAGCTGTAAAGCAATCTTGAGCAATTTTTGACTGACAAAGTTAGGAACTTTAGCTTTGCTGCTAATGCGAGGATAATCCATCGGCCACAGCATTAAATTAGTACCGTTGGGATATAGCTGCTCGTATTCTGCACCATTGTCATAGTTTTCCCGACTTTCTTGGTGAGGCAGGTAGCTTTCGGCAAGAGTTCCTTCTACAGTTAATAAAGCATGGTTTTCTAGCTCGATGCTATGGTAAACAAAAGTTTCAGTTGGCTCAGTTTTAATAATCGACATATCGTTAACTAAAGCTCCTGCATTGATGAGTAATCCATCAATAAATAAGGAGTGATCGGGAGAAATATACAAATCTTGGATAGGTAGATTATCCCCTAAAGCCCCAGCCTTAATTAGAACAGGATTACCCCGCAGAGGATTAGCAACTGCACCAGGTTCGCAAGTTTGGTAACCAATCCACTTGATGTCGGCTAGTTCACCCTCGGCAGTCTGCACCCGCTCGCCAATTTTTAGTTCTTCTACCAGTTTATAACCTGACTCAGTTAAGATTCTGGTTCCTGTTAAGAAACATTCTGGCGTTGGCGTAGCACTTACAATGTTATCGGAACCATCAGGAACTCTTTGAAGGGATAGACCATCAGTATCACTGCCAAAATATTCAAAGGGCCCAGTGCCAGGAGGGTTGTTATAAGCGGCAGAAATCTCGCCATTGCCATTGCTAAGAGTTAGAGTTATTGCATCTCCGCTATTGCTTAATATCCCCGTCGGCGAATCGAACTCAAAAAATCCAGCGGGAAGATCTCCGTTGTACTGAGTAACAACCACAACATGATTATCGGGAGCGATCTCTGTTCCGTCAGGAAATGTGAACAATGCCCCATCATCATCCCTAATAGTCCAACCGCTGATATCTACAGAATTGGTACTTGTATTATACAGTTCAACAAATTCGTCGCCAGTCTCGGCAGTTCCATTCCCATCTGTATCAAAATTATAAGTCGATCCTAATGGTTCGACTAAGATCTCATTGATTACGATACCGTTTAGATTTGCAGCCATGATGTCTTCCTTAGTTTCTGTAGTCCGATAGATTAAGTAGTGCTGTGTTTGGTCAATGAATATTTAATTAATTAGATTTAGAAAGTTATTTACCTAATTCACTCTGAATTAAAACGCTAAAGAGAAAATTGAATAACTTCAGGGCTTTTACTGATAGCAATATAATATTTTCCCAACTACATCATTTAATTTAAAACTTGAAGTTCCTACTTAGTATATTTATATAAGCTAAGGATTGTAAACAGTATATTTACTGACTTGTAATACCTAAAAAACTAGTAAATAGGCTGAGATGCATAAAGTATAAACTAGAGAAAACTTAGCTAACAATCTCTTAAAACTATTTTATTATTAGGATAATTAAGTAATTTATCAGTAAAATTATCAATAGTGAATTGAATTCCGCAAGCTTACTTATGCAAAATTATTGATTCTTCGTAAAATTACTGGAATATAAGCTTGAGATTTTATTGAGTATTGAACCACAACCATCTCATATAAAAAAAGCCCTCCAATTAGAAGGACTCAATTTGTTTAGCAATGCTCAAGTCAAGTTCTTATATGTTTAAGCACATACTAAGGCTGTATCTTCAAGTTGTTCGGCAATAGCCAGTAGCTTTTGACTGACAAAGTTAGGAACTTTAGCTT
>CAVRWR010000173.1:0-12012 GCA_963724445.1 uncultured cyanobacterium
CTGTTGCTGACTTAAGGAATAAATGGTAATAGCTTTCGCGCTGACTTTTGCCACCTCACCGCCTTTCTGGTCTAAATCCAAACGAAATGACTGGGATTTGTTTAATAAAATTCAATCTACCGCAGCAGGTTCTGAAGCATAAACCATATAGCCTTGTTCCCAATTAAAGCCTATGGTTATGGGTTGTCCTTTGGCACAAAGAACTAATTCCGACTCTGATAGAGTAGAAGCTGTGACTAAGCCGAAACTCCCTTGAGCTTGTTCGATAAAAATTTGCGTTGCCCGATATAAATCGTTATTAAGGAATGCTTCGAGGGTAAACTGAATCAAAGATATTATTTGTAGTTTCGATCGGTTTTTTGTCGAACTATGGTCGTTGAGTGCTTTTATAAGAGCTTGTCGCAATGTATTCGAGGATTTCAAAGATGCAGGCGTAACTTGCTTTGCATCATATGGTTTTAGGTTAGATAGTTCTGAGGTGAAAACTCGCTCAAATATTTCTGCCCAAATATTCAGATCGCCTTGGCTTGGAGCAGTATTAGGCGCAGCAGCACTGGGTTTTTGTCCATCAAAAGCTGCCTCAATAGAAATCGCGATCGCTTGTTGATAAGCCAGTCTGACGGAGGGATACCACATCCCTTGAGTTACCAATAAGTCCATCATTCCTGCAATTTTGGGTGAATCTCCCTTAGTAGCGTTAGGAGTATGCAAAACTCGCTCTAGCCACAAACCCAAGGTAGTATTATCGATCTGCCGATTAAATATCTGCCAACTATTAAAATCGCCATTGTGGGTAATACGGTGATGAACATTTTTAGTTTCGCAGATCCATTCTTTGCCTGTAAATTGCCATACTAATTCGTTTCTGGCTTTGATCCATTCATGCCAGTGAGTTTCTAACTCTGAGGGTGCAGTACCACTGGTAGCGTAACGATAGTGCCACACTCCCATGACAGTTGACTTTAACGGTTTCACTCCTGCTGCGATCGCTCTATTGCGGATCGGTGCAAAGGCTGATTCTAAGGATTTGGTTAGATTACCCCTTTTTTTGTTAACAACTTTTTTGCCAACAAATACCGTACAGTCATCATTTCTACCGATTACTAATCCCCCACCTGCTTGTTCCCCTCTCACTTCCGTCTCCTGTCCCATTTGCAAAGATATGTCAAGCATTCTGGTAGGTAAAAGCTCTTGCCCATCATCGGGCTTACGCAAAGCAATCAAGCCAAAGTTTCCGCAGTATAAATAGTCTCCCACTCCAGTAAGGAAGGTATTTATATCGGAAAGAGAGCAGAAAGCGATTATTAAATTGGCAACTACAACAGCTTGAGCGAAAAAGTTATCTGTGTAGCTAGAAAAAATAATTGCAGCAATGAGATTGAATAATATTCCTGCGATCGCTTTTACTCTTATCTGTTGGGGTTTTCCCGAATAAAGACGTAGCGCGTTACTTCGATCGGGATGAGGAATAAATATTGGTTGAAACGGGAGTAAAGAATTTAAAATATCGCCAATACTTCGATGTTCGAGAATGTTGGTTAAATTAAAAACAGATAGTTCTCTGTCGGCTAAAGCGATCGCAACTGTATGTCCCAAACCATGAAATGCGATCGCGCTTTGCCAAATAAATCTTAGAATTATCGAATAAATTAATAATAAAGAGAAAATATCTAACAATTCACTAGATCGCACTGTAAAAAAGATAATTAATAAAGCAATTGTTTCAAACACAATATTGGATAATTTTGACATTTTTATTTACTTCTCCTTGTCATTACTATCGAATGAGGTCTATTTACGTACAGATCAGGCATGCCTAATCGACGGTGAAGTATAAAATACCATTTACTTCTTGGGCATCAAAATCAGGAAAATGAAAATTGAGTTGAGTATTCTGCTTCGTCTGAGGTGAGTTCATTGCTTTGCTTCCTGGTTTACTTACTCGATTGAACTGTTTTAATCATACAGACTTGACTGGATGCAAACATCTGAAAAACGTCTCTAATCTCGTCTCGACTAAAGAGATAAAACCTGTCTAACTTTCGCTTACTTATTAGGTAGATATTACTATGACTTTAGTCTTCGTGACCAACGATTAATTGCAACCAAAGTGATAAATCTGCCTCTAACAGTGGCAAATAAATTACATTTCACAGTTAAATAAAAAGACATTCCTTATAATGTGATTTTTATGAATTCCTCTATAAAATTTTTACCCAACCCATTTCGCTTTTTATTAATTACCGAATGGATAATGCTCGCCAGTTGTGGCTCTCTGGCTATAGTAGAAGCTTTCCAAGGTCACACAATTCCTGTGCAGCATATTTCAATTTTATTTGTGTTGGGTTTGATGGGTTTGGTTCTACCCAGTGGCAATCAAATAATCAAAGTTATCTATACAACATTAGAAATAAGCTTGATTTTTTATGGGACAGTATTGGGCTATCTTCATATTTTGCCGACGCTATATTTAATTGTAGTGATGCGGAGTTGTTTTTTGTTTAAATCTTGGGGGCGTTGGATTGTGACTGGAGTAGTCTTTATCCTGTTTTTAAGCGATCAATATAAATATGCTTTACGTGCTTTGCCAGACGATCCCGAACTACAAGTTCATTTTGGAATGCATATTGTGGCAGAAACTTTGGTATTTGGCTTGGGGGTTTTCTTTGTCTTACAGTTAACCAATAAAATCTTAGCCGAACGCCAAATGAGGCAAAGATTAGCTAATGCTAACGAACAGTTAAAAGAATATTCCCAAAAGGTTGAAGAATTAGCCACAGTGCAGGAACGCAATCGTATTGCTCGCGATATTCACGATTCTTTGGGTCATGCCTTGACTAGCTTGAATATTCAGATGCAAACTGCCGTTAAACTTTGGGACAAAGAACCAACCCAAGCTCACTCTTTTCTCACCCAGGCGCAATTATTAGGTAAAACGGCAATGCAGGAGGTACGCAAATCTATTAGTACTCTAAGGGAAGATACTAGAGAGGAGACACCTCTAGAAGCCAGAATCGAAACCTTAGTCGATGATTATCGCAAAGGAACGGGATTGCTAATCTGTACTAACATTACTCGTTGCGGTTCGGTAACCAAACCAATAGCTAAAACTATTTATCGTATCGTCCAAGAATCTCTAACTAATATCTTTAAATATGCCGAAGCAACAGAAGTCCGAATCGAGCTAAAAACTACTCCCGAAGAATTGAACTTAACTATAGAAGACAATGGCAAGGGTTTTGACCCCAAACAAAAACGTTCTGGGTTTGGATTAAAAGGTATACAAGAGCGAGTAACCACAGTTAATGGTCAGTTTCAATTGATCGCAGCACCAAATAAAGGCTGTCGCATTGAGGTCAAAATACCCAACATTAAGTCTGCCAAAAATACCATGTAATTAGTCAAATAAACAAGCCCTCACTTAGTAGTTGTTAACAAGCTTGTTTTACAGAGTTGGCATAAATAGCAATTTGCGAACGATTTTTCAAATTAAGTCGATTGAGAATATGAGTAACATGACTTTTGACCGTCCCTTCGGCAATATAAAGTTGCTGGGCGATTTCGCGGTTCGTACAGCCAGTGCCAATTAGATTTAATACTTCTACTTCTCTAGGAGTCAATTCTGCCAATTCTAGCGGTTCTGTTTCATCTTGCTTATCGGTCATTCCCTCCAGCATTCTTTCCATCAGTCCAGGACCCATCTGAGAGTATCCGCGATAGACTAATCTAATTGCCTGGGCTAGCTCTTCAACTGGCATATCCTTAAGTAAATATCCTTTTGCTCCTGCTCTAATCGAATGGGTAATATATTCGTCTTCATCAAAGGTGCTGACGACCAAAACTTTGGTGTCGGGGAACTGCTGACAGATAATTCTGGTGGCTTCTCTACCATCCATGATGGGCATTCTGATATCCATTAGCACTACATCTGGTTGTAAAGCTTCTACCTGTTGAATGGCAACCTGACCGTTATTCGCTACGCCGACGACTTCAATATCCGATTCTAGATTTAACATTGCTCGCAATCCCTGACATACTAGTTCTTGGTCGTCTACTAACAAAAGATAAATCATAGCCAGCCTTAATTCCTAAAAGATACTCAACGTTTACTGCCTGAATATTTCGACAAGTTATACTAAATCATATAAAAAGCAACAAACATAGCAAATCAAACTGTTTTTATTGTTCGCCAATCGCCTTATTTTGTATACCCCAGTTTTTTGATGATAAACTGATGTTGCGTAACTAAAAAAAGTATGCTACGACATCGGTTAAAGCATCGACCCAGGGTTTGGTTGAGATCGAGAAGATCGCTCGTAAGGGTTGGAAAAAAAGCAGCGACATCCCATTATTAAAAGCAAGTAGAATACTCGAACCAGATAAAAACTGGCAGGAGTTAGAACTTTATGCCTATGGTTGCAATCGTCAGACTTGGGAGCGATTTTTGCGGGGGATTCCCATTCGCGATCGCAGCTTTCAGGCTTTTTGTCAGGTATTAGGCATAAATGCCGATGATGTGATTAAAATTAATAATTATTTAAAGCAAGATTGGGGGCAGCCCCAGACTTGCCGACTTTTTACGGACGACAGCAGGAGTTAGCAACTTTAGAACAGTGGATTATTAGCGATCGCTACAGATCGATTGCGATTGTTGTTGGTTTTGCGGGGATTGGTAAGACTAGTTTGGTTCGCGGTGGCATCGGCAAAACAGATCTATTTAACAGTCACGCTTTAATTAAAGCATCGGCAAAAGATTACGTTAAGGACAGTCAAATTCGTCTGATACTTCAGCCTATAATCGATCGCCTCAACGAGATGAGTTTAGAATCTCAGGATTCCTTGAAAAATCGCCTGCATCAACTACTTTCGGACTCAAATCGCCAACTTCCTGGCTATACAGCAGGAAACTTACTCAACCTAATGCGCTACGCGGGAATCGATCTATCAGGGTGTGATTTTTCGCAATTAACTATTTGGCAAGCAGACTTACAAGATTTCGAGCTACACCGAGTTAACTTTGCAGGCTGTCAATTTGCTAACTGTAGTTTAACTCAAGATTTCGGCGGGATTCATGCGATCGCCCTTAGTCCAGATGGCGAAATACTGGCGGGGGGAGATTCTCAGGGCAAAATCCACCTATACCGCGTTCGCGATCGCTTACACAACAGCAAACAAAGCGATCTACTGTTAGAACTATAATCAGCAAGTTTTGCATGAAGATGTTATTTCTAACAATAGTTTAGAAGAAAAGGAACTGATATTATCTGGACTTGTAATCAAGCAACAAGGAATTTTACAAGTCCATAACCTCATTTATAGGTCGATCTTTATTTAACGATCAATAAATCATTGACAGGCTTATTTAATAGAATTAATTCATGTCCCTGCGGTTGTAAATAATTAGTTTTCAACTTTATTTATTAAATTTCAATTTCGACTGACGAATTATCAGGCTTTGGAAGGCATCATAGTTACCAACTTTATTGTAATTCTACAACTATGCTGTAAGAGGACATGAATGCTTCGTGCTTAGTCAATCTCGATGGTTATCAAAAAAAAATCTTCTGGTTCAAACTAGGTGCTAGAATATCCCGCTTGCTAGCACCTATATTATAATTATTGTCAACTCTAAAAAGTACCAAGTAAAACTAAAAATGTGAAGGAACACACAATTAATAAGCTAACTCCGACAATGGCTAGCCAGGGTTCATGATTGGTTCGAGCGAGATACTGATTTACTTTTTTGTCTTGAGGTTCTGGATGCCAAATCATTGGTTTCATGACAACTTTCTCCTAATGTTTATCAGATAAGTTGAATGCTAATTTTTGTTAGCAATTATTGCTTAAATAGAACTTAATAATGCAATTCAAAGTAACTAATAAGCAATTGATAAACAGCAACACTCAAAACATATTAACTAAGTGATTTCCTCTGATCCGTTATTCTAACTTAGAGATTTACTACTTTTATAGTTAGTAAATTAACTCCCTTTTTACTACTGGAGAAAATATTAGCTTTTTGCTTGAGTGCTACTGTTTCTATTAAACGAGACAGATTTTAGATAAAACAGATTGTTTAACCTCCTTTATTACGTGTGGGTAAACCTGTAATCTCTGTCAGGAGAAGCTATATAAGCTCCTATTAATAAAAATAGCATTTTTAGCTTCTGACTATAGTTAAATGAAACAAAAGTTAATCTATAGTTCAAATTTCGAGGTTGAATTTTATCAGCTAAAATTTTTGTTTCATATTCAATAATTTGATTTTATTGATTGAAAAAACTGGATAATAGCTGAGGAGCTTGCCACAAAGCATAGCCAATCAAAGCAAAAAATATCGTGTTGAGTAGAGTGAAAAAATAGCCAATCCACATCAACAAACCGTCAGCTTCAAGAGTGGCTACGGTTAACAGTAAAATTGCGATCGCAGGAGGAGGATTGGTAAAAGGAATTGGTGACATTAATAAAATCGATAGCCATGCAATACAAAAACCATTAATTCTTTGGGTGTGAATACTATTTGTTAATTGTTGCCAGCGTGGGCGAGTGATTTTTTCTGACCAAACCGTAATACGTCGCAGATTCTTGAGTAGATTGTGACTTAGGCTGCGGGGAAACTTAAACTGAGCTACGAACTTTGGTAGCCAAGGCGTTTTTTTGCCTAGTGCTATTTGAATTGCCAAACAAAAACAGGCAATACCTATTACCCCAGACAAACCAGGAGGCACAGGGAATAGAAAAGGTAACACCAACAAGGCAATAATTATGCTAATTCCCCGTTCGCCAGTTTCTTGAAGTAGTTCGGCGATGGTTAGGGGTTTGGTAGCTAATTTTGTTAGTAAAAGCTTGATATCTTGAGAAAATTTGAGCGACATCGCTAGCTTAAGCCTACAGAATTGTTAATTCACAACAATTTCTCCAACCATCCCCGCAGCAGCATGACCTGCAATCGAACAATGTAATTCGTAAGTACCCGCTCGCATAGGAGTCAAAACCCATTCGGCTTCTGCCCCTGGTTGAAGTTCTAACTCGTGAATTGCTCCTTTAACTTCAACCTTACCCGCCTGTACTTTTTTAGTCCAGCTAGCATCGGCAAAATCCTTGGACGTAAAGTAGTGTTTGACGGGGCTGGGATTATCTAACAGTAATTTATATGGTTTTCCAGTTTCTAGCTGTATGCTACTGGGAAAAAACTTTAATTCCCCGCTACTGTCTCCCATGCTGACTTTAATTTCGTTAACTTTTGAGTCGGCTAATGTGGTTGGCATCCAAAATAAACTAATACCAAAAATGATTACAGCCAACAAAACTAGATTTTGCCAAATTAATTGAATAGTCAAGCGATTAATTAATCTCATTGCATTTCAGATGTATAGTTAACCATAAATAAATTATAATTTGGCTTTGATTTTGAAAAGAATAAGTTATGATTCTGTAGCTTGTTTATAATTAAGTTTTGAAAAAGCGATCGCACCTCCCCTCACAACATCTTCAAACTTATTGCTTAACTTCAAATTGAACTAAGAGCAGAGACTCTACACAACTGTGACTGTAGGAGAAAGATTAGTTATGGTGCGATCGCCCGTTAAAGAAACAACTAAGATACAAGCTAAATTTGCTACTCTCGACGGTAATGAAGCCGTTGCCCGCGTAGTTTATCCTCTCAACGAAGTTATAGCCATCTATCCCATTACCCCTTCTTCACCGATGGGTGAATGGGCTGATACTTGGTCATCTCAAGGCAAGCAGAATCTTTGGGGTACAGTGCCGACAGTAGTAGAAATGCAAAGCGAGGGCGGGGTAGCGGGTGCGGTTCACGGGGCATTACAGACTGGCTCATTGACTACTACTTTTACCGCTTCTCAGGGATTGTTGTTGATGATTCCTAATATGTATAAGATTGCTGGGGAATTAACGCCTACAGTATTTCACATAGCAGCTCGTTCCGTTGCCGCTCAAGCACTATCTATTTTTGGCGATCATAGTGATGTGATGGCAACTCGCGCTACGGGGTTTGCCATGCTGTGTTCGGCATCGGTGCAGGAAGCTCAAGATATGGCTTTGATTGCCATTGCTGCTACATTGCGATCGCGCATTCCCTTTCTACATTTCTTTGATGGATTTCGTACTTCCCATGAGATTCAAAAGATTGAATTACTGGATGAAGAAGTAATGAGATCGCTTGTTAACGATGATGATATCATTGCCCACCGTCAAAGAGCTTTAACCCCAGATCGCCCTGTGATTAGAGGTACGGCACAAAACCCCGATGTCTTTTTTCAAGCGAGAGAAACCGTTAATCCTTTTTACCAAGCCTGTCCAGAAATTACTCAGGCGGTAATGGATGAGTTTGCTCAACTTACAGGTAGGCAATACAGGCTATTTGAATATTACGGCAATCCGCAAGCGGAAAGGGTAATTATCTTGATGGGTTCGGGATGCGAAACTGTGCAGGAAACGGTGGATTATCTCAACCAGCAGGATGAAAAGGTAGGTGTGGTTAAAGTTAGGCTATATCGTCCTTTCGATCTTGAAAGGTTTATTGAGGCATTGCCTAAAACTGCCAAAAGTATTGCGGTTCTCGATCGCACCAAAGAACCAGGTAGTGCAGGAGAACCATTATATTTAGATGTAGTTAATGCATCTTGTCGAAACATCTAATGGTAAATCTCTACCTAAAATTGTCGGTGGAAGATATGGACTATCTTCCAAAGAATTTACCCCAGCCATGATTAAAGGCGTGTTCGATAATTTAGCCCAGGATAAACCAAAAAATCATTTTACCATTGGCATTAATGACGATTTAACTCACACTAGCTTAGAATACGACTCCGACTTTTCTACAGAACCCCAAGATATTGTTCGCGCCATCTTTTATGGCTTAGGTTCGGATGGCACTGTGGGGGCAAATAAAAACACGATTAAAATTATTGGCGAGTCTACCGATAATTATGCTCAAGGATACTTTGTCTATGACTCCAAAAAATCAGGTTCGGTAACGGTTTCACACCTGCGCTTTGGTTCGCAACCAATTCATTCTACTTATTTGGTAAATAAAGCTAGCTTTGTCGGCTGTCATCAATGGAACTTTTTAGAAAAATTACCCGTTCTCGATGCCATAGAATCAGGGGGAACTTTCTTACTCAATAGTTCCTATAGTCGAGAAGAAGTTTGGAGTCAATTACCACAGCAGATCCAACAGCAGATTATCGATAAGCAACTAAAATTCTACGCGATCAATGCTTATAAAGTTGCTCGCGAAGCGGGAATGAGTAATAGAATTAATACGGTAATGCAGGTATGTTTCTTTGCCTTGTCTGGCGTGTTGCCTGAAGAAGAAGCGATCGCAGCGATTAAAGAATCAATTCGTAAAACCTACGGTAAAAAAGGTGAACAAATTGTTGAAATGAATCTCAAAGCCGTAGATGCGACTTTAGATAATTTATATGAGGTTGAAATTGACACTGTAGGGGCGAATGGTCATTCGCCCTTACCCAATTTGATACCCGATACTGTACCTGAATTTGTCCGAGAAGTATTAGGAAAAGCGATTACTCGTGAAGGAGATAGCATACCTGTTAGTGCTTTACCCTGCGATGGCACTTATCCCACTGGTACTTCCAAATTAGAAAAACGCAATATTGCCCAAGAGATACCAGTCTGGGATAGCGATGTCTGCGTTCAGTGTGGTAAGTGCGTCATGGTATGTCCCCATGCAGTGATTCGTAGTAAGGTTTATGAACCCGAACAGTTAGAGAATGCCCCAGCTAGTTTTAAATCTACCGATGCCAGAGAACACGACTGGAAGGATTTAAAATTTACGATTCAAGTAGCAGCCGAAGATTGTACGGGATGCGGTATTTGTGTTGATGTGTGTCCTGCTAAAAATAAATCGCAACCGCGCTTTAAAGCGATTAATATGCAGCCTCAGTTACCTTTACGGGAACAAGAACGGGAAAACTGGGATTTCTTCTTAGATATTCCCAATCCCGATCGCACTAAGTTAAATCTGCATAAAATTAGTCAACAGCAGATGCAAGAACCTTTGTTTGAATTCTCTGGTGCTTGTGCTGGGTGTGGTGAAACTCCTTATCTAAAATTAATGAGTCAGCTATTTGGCGATCGCGCTTTGGTTGCAAATGCTACTGGCTGTTCTTCGATCTATGGCGGTAATTTACCCACTACTCCCTGGACTCATAATGCCGAAGGTAGAGGGTGTTGCTTGGTCGAATTCTTTATTTGAAGATAATGCTGAATTTGGCTTGGGATTCCGCGTTTCGATTGATAAACAGGCTCAATTTGCTGCTGAATTACTTACAATCTTTAGCAGGTGAGGTAGGAGAAGAATTAGCTACCAGTATCTTAAATGCCGAACAAAAAGATGAAGCGGATATCTACGAACAGCGCGATCGCATTACTCAATTAAAAAACAAACTCCAAACCATTGTAAGGGCGAACGACCGTTCACCCACTAACAACCCAAATCAAACAACTTCTGTCCCTTGCCGACTACCTAGTTAAAAAAAGCGTCTGGATTGTCGGTGGTGATGGCTGGGGTTACGACATTGGTTATGGTGGACTGGATCATGTTCTAGCTAGCGGACGGAATGTAAATATCCTCGTCATGGATACAGAAGTTTATTCCAATACAGGAGGGCAAATGTCTAAAGCCACCCCCAGAGGTGCAGTAGCTAAATTTGCTGCGGGGGGCAAATCCTCACCGAAAAAAGACTTAGGATTAATGGCAATGACCTACGGCAATGTCTATGTCGCCAGCGTTGCTATGGGGGCAAAAGACGAACATACCCTAAAAGCATTTCTGGAAGCCGAAGCCTATGAAGGAGTATCTTTAATTATTGCTTATTCTCACTGTATTGCTCACGGCATCAATATGACTACCGCCATGCAGCAGCAAAAAGCTCTGGTTGATTCGGGACGCTGGTTACTCTACCGATACGATCCCAGACGTACAGAACAGGACGAAAACCCATTATTACTGGATAGTCGCGCTCCCAAACAGCCTGGAGAACAATCTATGTATGCGGAAAATCGTTTTCGAATGTTAATGAACTCCCAACCCGAAGCAGCGAAAAAGTTAATGAAAGCAAGCACAAGAAGATATTAATACTCGCTATGCTATGTATCGGTATCTAGCAGGAAAGAGATAACCGATAGTTGGCAGTTAAAGTGATGATTATTAAATGCGATCGCCAGAATCGATTTAAGCTTTGGCTGCAATGGATTGTGGCTAATGCGATGGGCGAATTGTTAGGGCTGGGAACAGTTAGTATTGTGGCATTGTTTTTAGCTTCTAGGCTCGATGAATCGGTTGTCTCAACTCTTTTGTTCGCTTTATTAATGATTTTATTAGGAGCATTTGAAGGAATTGCGATCGGTCTGGCACAGTGGATAGTACTGCGAAAGATAATCAGTAGATTAACCAAACGTTCTTGGATAAATGCGAGCCTTATAGGAGCGGTTATTGCTTGGACATTGGAAATGCTACCTAGTACTGTTATCAATCTCGCCGCTCAAAGTGAAAGCATACCGCTAGTTATTAACGAAGTCCAAGTTATTTTGCTGGCTAGCATTACGGGAGTTGTACTAGGGTTTATCCTGGCACTTCCCCAATGGCTAGTATTACGGAGATATGTTAGGCGGGCTAATTGGTGGCTTGGTGCTAACAGCGTGGCGTGGGCTTTTGGTCTGCCTCTCATTTTCTTAGTAGCTGGAACTGTAACTGAAGGTGCAGCCAAGCTTCAGATTATAGCTACATTATTATTAGCTATTGCAACTGCTGGTGGGATAGTAGGGGCAATTCACGGAATAGTGCTGGTGTGGGTTTTGAGACTGAAGCGTAGTAATTGATTGAAAATCGCTTATATATTTTGCAGATAATGAATTAGCGGAATATGAATACATACGAAATTTATGAGTTTCCGAAATCGAGAGTTGCCACCTTTGAGGAGGTACTGGAACAAACAATATGATGAATGAAGAACTACATAAACA
>CAVRWR010000174.1:0-5825 GCA_963724445.1 uncultured cyanobacterium
TGAGAGATCGCCACAAAGCTATGTCCAAGCTCGTGTGCCAATACGGATGAGAAGAGCAATAATGCTGCAACCAAACCTAATAGCCAAGGCATAATCCCTGTCAGTTCGGGAAATTCAGTTAGCCCAGATCCATAAGTCCAGGTGACTAAACCCAAAATAAAAAACCAAGAGGGATTAATAAAAAAAGGTATACCGAATAAGTTACCGATACGAATGTTGCCGTTCATGGCACGCTCCTATATAAATGACGCGAGCATATTCCACTACTATATGAGGGAATAATGCTGATATTTTTATGCTTTTTAATTACTAAGATTGTAACGAAAAGTAAACTATAATACATACTTCTAGCCTACAGTAAAAACCGTCCCAAAGATTACGGTAGCAACATTACATATCTTAGGCATAATAATAATAGAGAGCTGCCGAAATAATATGCCAGATATAGATATAACTCCCAATTATCCCAACTCCTATAGTCAAGAAGATATTCAAGAAATTTTGCACCTGGCGATCGCCAATCATCAGACCGATGAAGAGTTGAGCCGACAACAGCTTTGGGAAATCGCTGCCGAGCTTGACATTAATAATAGTACGATCCAAGCTGCTGAAAAAAGCTGGTTAGAACAAAAGGCGATCGATCGACGGCGCAATGCTTTTAATCTAGTTCGCCGTCAAAAATTTCAGCAAAAGTTAACTAAGTATACGATTGCCAATACTTTCTTGGTTTCCTTCAACTTCCTTCTGGCTGGAACCCTTTCTTGGTCTTTGTATATCCTGCTATTTTGGGGCTTAGGAGTAGCATTGAGTGGCTGGAAAACTTATCAAACCAAAGGTGAATCATATGAACGAGCTTTCCAAAGATGGAGCTTTCAAAATGATGTCAAGCAAACCGTCGCAACGGTATGGACTAAAGTTCAACAGGCTTGGCAAGTATAAACTGACTCCCTACCGTCATCAATGAACGGTGGTTCGTGAGGGAAGGAGTATCTTAATATAGGAATTATTAGTTAACCTAATCAATTGTTAATTAAGATATTGGTCAACTCTTCTCTTAAAGATAACGGCTGATATCCCAAAGCAAAAGCCTTACTACTATCTAAAGAAGTATCGGGCGATCGCGGTGCGACCATAGCTACATCTGCCTGTTTACCTGGCTTGATTAAATCTGTAGATACATGCAAAATATCCGCTAGCAGCAACCCAAAGTCATAGCGAGAAATGCGTTCTTTGCCACCTAAATGTAAAATTCCCTGTACCTGTTTTTCAACTGCTAATAACAATCCCTGAGATGCTGCCGTTGCGCTAGCAGGAGTCCTAAATTCATCAACAAATAAATTGATTTCCTTACCTGCTTCAAGATTACTTACCATTCCCTGAAGAAAGCTAGGAGAGACGGGAGAAGGCGCGCCAAACATCAGAGGCATTCGACATAGAGCGATCGCCCGATAGATTTCTGGCATTTTTTGTTCGGCGATCGCTTTTTGTTCTCCGTAGTAATTGATCGGACATACGGGGTCATCTTCTTTATACAAGGGATTTTTGCCATCGAAAACTAGGTCTGTAGAGGTAAAAGCGCAGGGAATATTGCGTTCACCACATAAACGAGCAATATTAACTGCGACAACTACATTGATTGCATAAGACTTTTCCCGATTAGCCTGACAGAAGTTAGGTTTAGAAGCTGCCGCAGTATGAATGACGGCATCGGGGTTGACTTGCATAAACAGGCGATCTAAAGCCGCAAAATCTGTTAAATCAGTCTCAGACAAAGTTGCCCCAGGTATTTTTACCTCATGCTTGAAATAAGTTCCATACACCTTCCAGTTAGCTTGAGCATGATGACACAAGTTCCAGCCCAAAAATCCACTGGCACCAGTAATTAATATTTTTTTCATTTACCGCTTTCAAAATAATCTATAAAACAATTAAGCTTGAATTTAGTTAGTTCAATTTTACTTTGATATTTATTTTACAATTGCTATTTAGCAATTTACTGCTAGTTTATGCCACTTCTAATCCTTTTTTTAATGATCTTCCTATTATTTGTGGGCTAGTTAATTAGATTCAATCAAACATAATTAAGATATATAAAGAATCCATCAAGACATCTGAGTATTTTTGCTCATTAGTATTTGTTTAATGATTAATTTCATTTAAGGTTTGTTACAGAACAGGACAAGGCTATTTAAAAAAAAATGGGTTTTTGCTAATCTTATTAGACAAAGTTTAATCAACTATTCTTCAAGCATTTAGTTACATAAATTTACTTTTTTAACCAACTTTAGTTATTCTTAAAATCTTTTACTATGCAACATTTTCATGACGAGTGGATTCAAGAATGGTGCGATCTCAATGGTTGGACAGATCTATTTATGGAGCGCTACAACCATTACTGGGCGTTTCCTCCTAATTGTGTCATGCCTGAGCCGATTCCTCAAAAGGTCATGAGATTGATTAAAAACGAAAAAGGTCTTAGCCAGAACGAACAAAGATGGCTGTCATATGCTGCGTTAGTTAGCGTTTCTGCTTTGTTTAGCAGCTACTTTTTAACTTCCCCCATGCCCATAATGTTCGCCTTTGCTTTTGATGCAATTACGTTTGCTAGAATGGATTGCGAAATATAGACAACCCTGACGTTGCCAGAGATAGTTGTCGCCTATGTTTAAGCACTGAGAAACTTAAGACAGTGATTTAAAATCATGCCAATGCGCTTGACTTTAGTTTATTATCAGAATGTTATCAGAAGCTGCACTAGTTATCTTTAACCTTGGTATTTCACTGGGTTGACTATCGGCTAGCAAAAAACATTAGGGTATTTACGAGTCATATGTTTGATTTGGGTAATAATCGACCAGAAATAGCTGAACAAAAATGGCGATCGCAATTAGATTTTTTTGTTACTGATTATAAACAGCAGCTTGCAGCTTTAGCTTGGGGATTGCAGCAAGAATGGGGAGAAAGTGATGATGTCTTGGGAATAGATCTCAAACCCATACCCCACTTTGTGGCTTGTTCTCGCGAAAGTTTAGAAAGGTTAAACGAGAATACGAGGGGAATCGTCCAGGAAATATTAGGCATTGTAGCTGGCTATGACTCGCAGTTTGAGGTGGTGATCGTTGGCATTGGGGAAGGACAGCTAAAATTAATTAACTTTCAGCCAAAACTAACCCCAGCTGAATGTTTTGCTGCTGCAAATGGAGATATTGACGAATTGATTAAGACTTTAGAGACAGCTTTAACTGAGTATATTAAATAATTGAGGTTACGCAGTAGTTTCCCCGCTTCAAAACCTGCTCTTGTTTGCCATCGAGTTAGAGTTTGCTCAATCTTTGGTTTAAATCTTGTTGCCCAATTAAACTAGTCTGTGTAATCTTGAGTTTCTCGAACATTAGAATAGTTGAAGATAGTTGCTGAACCAATCTACAAAATATAGAAACTTTGTTCTAAGTTCAAAATAAAACTAGAAAAAAAGTGGCATAAAACTAGAATTGGATCATTAATTAGAATTAAAGCACCAAGTAAGATGGGTAAAAGTCGATTATTGAATAATATATTGACCTACAGTAATCAGCAAGAATATCTAACAGTTCACATAAATTTATTACAAATAGAAACAAGTAAATTTAATAGTTTAGAGAAATTTTTACGTTGGTTCTGTATTTATATTACTGATGCTTTAAAGCTTGAGTTTAATCTTGATGAATATTGGAATAAAGATCGAGGTAGTATGCTTAGTTGTACTAGATATTTAGAAATGATTTTAGAACAATTTGAGCAACCTTTAGTATTGGGTTTAGATGAAGTCGATCGCCTGTTGAACTATCCAGAACTTAATTAACTTAAAGTCAAATAGCAAGCTAAATAAGATATTTCTAAAAGTATTAAAAAGTCCTGAGCCTGTACAGGTAGATTCACTTTTGGCTTATCAGCTTTATCGTATGGGATTAATTCAATGGTCGAAAGAAAACAATAGAGTTATGCCTAGTTGTGAACTGTATAAACTTTATTTTTTACCAAGGCTGGGTAATGAGTAGCTAGTAGTTAGTCCTTTAGGATATCGCTCCGAGACGTAGGAAATCTTTTAGGGCATATAGTTAGTAGTTAATAATTAATACTTAGATGTTGGACAATAATTATTTTAAAGTTGGCGGAAGTTTACGTTATGGACATCCAACTTATATTGCAAGAAAGGCTGACCAAGAGATTTATAATGCCTTAAAACAAAAGGAGTTTTGCTACATACTTAACTCTCGACAAATGGGTAAGTCCAGCCTGAGAGTTAGAACCATGAAAATTCTAACAGAAGAGGGTTTTAAATGTGTGGCGATCGATCTGGGTATCTTAGGTAGATTTGCCACCGCCGAACAATGGTATGGCGGTTTAGTTGCCGAATTGTGGCGCAGACTGCGTTTAACTTCGGGGATGGACGACGATTTACAATGGTGGCGATCGCATTTGTCATTAGCCCCCGTGCAAAGATTTAGTCGTTTTATTGAAGATGTTTTATTAGTTAACTGTGGCGCAGATATTATTATTTTTCTGGATGAGGTTGATAATATTATTAATCTTGATTTTCGCGATGAATTTTTAATCTTAATTCGCAACTGTTATGAAAAAAGAGTTGAATCTAAGCAATATCAACGTTTGACTTTTTGCCTATTAGGTGTGGCAACTCCTTCTAATTTGAGAATTGACAAACAATTAAGCCCATTTAATATTGGTAAAGCAATTCGGCTTACAGGTTTTAGTTTTACCGAAGCCCAACCATTGATAGCAGGTTTATCAAATAAATTCACGGAATCAGAAGCAATCTTGCAAGAGATTTTATCCTGGACAAAAGGACAGCCTTTTTTAACTCAAAAACTTTGTTCTTTAATAGTTCGCTATAGTGAATCACAAGTAAATATACCCCAAGTAATTCAGCATCGCTTGGTAGATAACTGGGAAATTCAAGACGAACCAGAACATCTTAAAACCATACGCGATCGCCTTTTATATAATCAACAAAATAAAGCTAGACTTCTAACTCTTTATCAAAGAATACTCAATCATCAAGATATCAATATTGACGGTAGCGACGAACAGGTTGAATTGCGTCTAAGTGGTTTAGTCTCCAGACAACAGGGAAAACTCAAAGTCAGTAATCCTATCTATGCCAAGATTTTTAACGATCAATGGGTTGTCCAACAATTATCCGCCATTAGTCCCTATCAAAATGCGATCGCAGCCTGGTTAAAATCTAATCCCAAAGATGCTTCTCGTTTATTACGAGGAAAGGCTTTAGCCGAAGCTCAAACCTGGGCAAGAAAACACACTATCACAACAACAGAAAAAGACTTTTTGCGAGAAAGCGAACATCTGACTTTTAAAGAGCAAAGACAAGCCAGGTTAGCCCAAAAGGCGGAAATAGTAGCCAGGCAATTAGCTCAAGAAAAGAAGTTAGTTAGATGGCAAAGACTATTTATTCTTTTCTCTTTAGCAATGCTGATGGGGTTTTATCTTAAATCTCGTCAGGCTAACCTCAGTAATATTAGTGCTTTAGCTCAATCTAGTACCGCTTTATCTGCTTCTAACCAAAAACTAGATGGATTAATTGCAGCGATCAAAGCCAAACAAAAACTCAATAAATCTCTCAGGATAAATCAAAACCTCACTCAGGAAGTAGATACCGCTTTACAACAAATAGTCTACGAAATCAAAGAAAAAAACCGTCTGTTAGGACATAGCGATCGCATTTACAGTATTGCGGTTTCTACCGATGGCAAGCTGATGGCTACCGCAGCTACAGATAACACTGTTAGACTGTGGCGCAAAAACTCAAC
>CAVRWR010000175.1:0-8761 GCA_963724445.1 uncultured cyanobacterium
GAGCCGGCTTGGCCTCGAGTTGGGCTGCCCGGTGGTGCAGACGGTCGCGGTCCGGCACGACGGGCATCTCCGAACTGCTCGAGCAATTGCAGAGACAACTCGGGCAGCCCCTGGCAGTTGCGCCAACCGCGCTAACGACACTGGGCGCGTCGTCCGACGACCTGCAGCGTGAAGTGCGCCGGATCCTGGCGCTAGTCGCGTCGGGGGCGTCGACGTCGGGGCGGTTCCAGCATCGACTCGACGCCGTGGTGATGCACCCGGTGTGTGTTTGGCTCTTTAGCAGGGGTATATGTAGATCGCTGGCAGAAAAAACCCGTTTTGGTAAGCTCTAATTTGTTGCGGGGAATTTTGGTGCTAACTCTACCGCCGCTATTACTTATTGCTCAAGGACAAACCATCTTTACGGCTATTCCTTTGGGTTTTGCCTTGATGCTGGGGATTACTTTTGCGGTTTCTACCCTAACTCAGTTTTTCGCCCCCGCAGAACAGGCAGTAATTCCTCTGATCGTTAAAGATAGAGATTTATTAGCCGCTAATTCTCTGTACACAACCACGATGATGGCATTGCTCATTATTGGTTTTGCCATCGGTGAGCCATTACTCAGCATCGCCGATCGTCTGGGCGCTTCAGTAGGCTTGCCCTCCAGTATCGGTAAAGAAATTTTGGTCGGGGGTGCTTATGCGATCGCTGGCATTATTTTATTAACCCTCAAAACGGGAGAAAAGCCAGAACAATCGCCTCAGGAAGCAACCCATGTCTGGGCAGATATTCAAGATGGGATTAACTATCTCGGACAAAATAGTAAAGTACGTAATGCTCTAATTCAGCTAGTAATTTTGTTCTCAATTTTTGCCGCTTTAGCGGTGTTAGCCGTCAGCATGGCGGATCAAATTCCTCAACTGGCAGCGGATCAATTTGGCATTTTGTTGGCAGCAGCGGGGGTGGGTATGGGCGCAAGTGCGGCGATTTTAGGCAGCATGGGACAAAATATTAATCGCGCTCGTTTGAGCTTAATCGGTTCAATTGGCGTTGCCGCAGCTTTAACAGGGTTGTCTTTTGCCACGCAAAATCTCTGGTTGGCTTTAGTAATGACCGCATTACTGGGAGTGTTTGCTGCCTTAGTAGGGGTGCCGATGCAAACTACCATCCAGTCTGGGACTCCTGAAGCGATGCGGGGAAAAGTTTTTGGCTTACAGAACAATGCGGTAAACATTGCCCTTTCTCTACCCTTGCTATTGGCTGCTGAGGCAGAAACTCGGTTTGGCTTGCCCAAGGTAATTTTGGCACTAGCGGCGATCGCTGCTGTGGGAGGATGTTTAACTTGGTACATGATGCAGACTAAGGATAACTTAGGACAGCCTGATTGATAAAGACAAAAGAAGCGGATTTTCAGGGAAAACGGCAAGAGTTAACCCCTAATCTGGTAAATTAACTAAAGCTAATAAATAGCAAGTACATTTTTAAATTACGTTTTAAATTACGTTTTAAAACTGCTATCAATCGCTGTCTCGTCGTTGTGGCATAGAATAAACATTTTGCATGCATATCGCTTGGCTGGGAAAAAAATCGCCTTTTTGTGGCAATGTAACCTATGGTCGGGAAATTACTAACGCACTGTTAGACCGAGGCTATCAGGTGAGTTTTTTGCATTTTTCTCAATCAGCAAGTGAGGAACATCATGTCTATCCAGAGAGTTATCCCAGTAGCTCAAATTGTCAAGAGGTTTCTCTGCCGTTTATTTATAAGTCTCAGGTTTATACAATTCCGACGTTGAAATCTAGTAAAGTATTGTTGCGATCGCTACATCAGCTCAAACCAGATTTAGTTCATGCTTCTTTAACCTTATCTCCCCTGGATTTTCGACTGCCAGATATCTGTGAGGAATTAAATATACCTCTAGTTGCCACTTTTCATCCTCCTTTTGACAGCAAAATCCGTAATTTAAAGTCCAGTACCCAATACCTGACATATCAGGTATATGCCCCGTTTCTGGCGCGCTATGACCGAGTGATTGTTTTTAGCGAAATTCAGCGGGATTTACTAATCAAACTGGGAGTACCTAGCGATCGCGTCGTAATTATTCCTAATGGCGTAGATCAGCATAAATATTCTCCTGGCTATTCCAGCCTCAAACATCAACTCCGAGCAAAAAAGCTATTTGTTTACCAAGGACGTATTGCCACGGAAAAAAATATTGAGGCATTACTCAAAGCTTGGAAATTAGCAGAGATGGGGGTTGACTGTCAGTTACTCATGATCGGTGATGGTCCAATTAGAAGCTCCCTCCAGCCCCATTACGGCAAAGAACATAATATTGTTTGGCTGGGTTATATTTCGGATGAACAGCAGCGGATTGATATTTTGCGGGCGGCGGATGTCTTTGTCTTACCTTCTTTAGTTGAGGGTTTATCAATTTCCTTACTGGAGGCAATGTCTTGTGGAGTAGCCTGTTTGGCTACCGATGCGGGTGCAGATGGCGAAGTTTTAGACAATGGTGCGGGGGTGGTGTTAGATACTCAAGGAGTTACAGCACAGTTAAAAATTCTGTTACCCCTATTTCGTAATCATCCTGAAATGACTAATCTGTTGGGCAATAAGGCGCGACAAAGAGTTTTAGAAAGATATACCCTACATCAAAATATTACTAAACTCGAACAACTATATTCTGAGATCGCCAATCGACAATTGATCATTAATAATCAATGATGGTAATTTATTTTGGGGCAAGTCATGGTCAAAGTCAGTGTAATTGTTCCTGTTTATAATGGCGATCGCTATTTAATCGATGCCATTGATAGTATTCTGGTGCAAACGTTTCAGGATCTGGAAATCATTGTGGTAGATGATGGCTCAACCGATAATAGTCCTCAAATTGCCCAAAGATATGACAGCGTAGTCCATTATCTTAGCCAAACGAATCAGGGAGTAGCAGCAAGCCGTAATCTTGGATTGGCAGCAGCTAAAGGGGACTATATCGCCTTTTTAGACCAGGACGATATTTTTTTGCCCCACAAGCTATCATCTCAAGTGGACTTACTAGAGCAAAATCCTAAGTTAGGCATGGTCAACAGTGGTTGGGAAATTATCGATCGAGCAGGAGAAGTAAAATCGGCAGTAAAACCTTGGCTCCAAATACCAAACTTAAGCTCGGCTAATCTGATCGTTTGGAAACCTGTGTTCCTAGGAGCGATGCTATTTCGTCGTTCTTGGCTAGAGCGTTTAAACGGCTTTAACACCACCTTAGAACAAACCCCAGATGTAGATTTAGTCATGGATTTAGCTAATATTGGTTGTCCCGCTGCTTGGGTAGAACAAACTACGGTGCAGTATCGTCAACATGAGGCTAATGCATCAAAAAATACTCTTCTACAGGCTCAAGAATTAAACCAAATTACAGCCAAATTTTTTGCTCGATCTAATTTGTCTCCCGAAATAAAAGCCTTGGAGTCAGAATCTCGCTATCAGAGCTTAGTTTGGAGTGCTTGGCGACTCCAGCAGACAGGATATCTGGCGGAAATGAGCCATTATCTCAATGAATCTTACGCCTATAGTTCAAAATATCCCACAGCAAAGGTTTTAGACTGGATTGAATCTTTTAAAAACTATTCTGCTGAATATGGCAACAAGCTTGACATTGCTGCTTTGATTAGCTCTAGGGAATGGCAAACTTTACTCAAAAAATGCCTGGCTTAAATTTCTCACGACGTTTTAGATTTAACTGCTTGGTAGACAAATAATCTATGGGATAGGAATTTATTTACTTACTAATAAAACAGATTTTATCGGTCTTTGAATCTTATTTCCTTCCCGATCTACTCTGCCATAAACTACTTGACCATCATAATAAAGGGAAGCTGAACTTCCTCCATCCAGGTTCATTGCTTTAACTGCACCCAAGTCAGACATAATTTTAGTCAGTTCAGGCAGAGATACACCCGAATTTAAAGGTTCTTCTGGCTGCTGCGCCACCATCGTCAAAATTATATCTCCATCTTGGCTGATACCTACTGCACTTCTAGCATTCAAACTCTCACTGGCGATCGCATCACGAATTTTTTCTCCATCCTTAAAAGCGGTAAACCCCTCGGCAACAGAAGTATCTTGAGGCAATAACCCCGGACCTGCTCCTAAAGAATCAACTAACGTACAATTATTGGGTATGGGTGCAGAATGTAGCTGAATATCATATTTTGTCTCTGAATTGCATTTATAGCGACGAAACTCAGCACGATTAAATATTTTGTTTAGATACTGTTTTAAGTCAGGATTATCTACCAGTCTTTCATTAAAACGAGGATCGGCAATGTTTTTAGCTTGGTGAACCACAAAGGATGTTGTCTTTTGATTAACTGGATCGAAATAACCACCGTTGATTGCAGCAACAACATTATCCTGGGCAAACGCTGAGATTAACTGCAAATCACCTGAAATATCTGGAGTAACCACATAGTTACTGTTGTGGAGAATCTTAACTGTATGAATAGTATATTTTAATCCCTCGATAGTTTGATAATAAATCTGGTTATTTGCTGGTTGAGCCTGTAGAGATTGGACAATCAACAATAGTGCAATGCCCAAGGAAACCAACGTTAATGTAATTTTTCTGGGCTGTTTCATCGGAAAAATAACCTTATTCTAAATTCATACTTTGATTAGGATAGTAAATTAAGCCTACTCCCGCCTTGTTTTTACGAGTAACGATCGCCTTGTCGGCAATCAATTCTTTAAGATGGATTTGAATCATGGAAATAGGACGATTGAGAACCTGTTTTATTTCTTTAATTGTTATTCCAGTTTTCTTGGATTCCACTAGTTTTAGCACCTGTTCTTGAGTACTGATTCCAGGAGTAGCACTAATGATATTTATTTCAATCACATTATCTTCCCTTAAGCATTGGTTGAAGCGAAGGTCAAGAGTTATTTAACTTCTAGCAAGCAGCAAAAAACAAATAACAGTAAAAACCTATAGCTATCCCCGCAGTTATACTCTCTGTAATTAGTAGTGACCACAGTAAATATACGTACATCTAAAACCTTCACCACAACTTTAAAAATCATGTTGGAGATTTTGTAATTTATGACTATCTAAAAATATTGGAAAATATTATCCCAAACATAGTCCATAACCTGTTTTGATTCTTTTAGCGGCAATACATGACAACAATTATGGCGATCGCGGTTTAATAAAGCTACGTGCTTTACGGCATAGTTATTGCCTTCACTATATTCAATTTTTGCCTTGATTTCTGCTAAATTATGGAGCGGGTTATCAATATCAAAATTAATTACCGTGCCAAGTTTTTCCTTCATCCAAGACTCAATGCGCCCATCTAGTTCAGATGAAGTTAAAGGAGTAGGACTAATTAATAGATGATAATAAGCTAAAATAATTTCCTTACATTCTTCTTCTTCTGCTACATCAATCAAATATTTAAAGTGTAAGACAGATAGTAAGCTATTTTTTTGCGGTAAGCTTAATATACGAGCTTTATTAACGATGCCTTCTTAAATAAAATAATAGCAAGGATCGAGCTTGATTAACTATGAGCGATCGACCAAAAATATCTGCTTTCGATATTAAAATGATGCAGAAGTGTCTTCAGTTAGCAAGACGGGCAGAAGGAAAAACCTCACCTAATCCGTTAGTCGGTTCGGTAGTAGTTAAAAACGGTGAGATAATTGGGGAAGGCTTTCATCCAGAAGTCGGACAACCCCATGCAGAAGTATTTGCCCTAAGAGATGCAGGTGAAGCAGCTAAAGGTGCGACAGTGTACGTAAACCTCGAACCATGCAATCATTATGGTAGAACACCACCTTGCTCTAAAGCTTTAATTAAGGCACAGGTAGCTAAAGTAGTCACGGGAATGGTAGACCCCGATCCTCGCGTAGCTGGTGGGGGAATTAAAAAACTACGGGAAGCCGGAATTGAGGTGATAGTTGGTGTTGAAGAAGCCGCCTGTCGTCGATTAAATGAAGCATTTATTCATCGCCTACTCCACAAAAAACCTTTTGGCATTCTCAAATATGCTATGACCTTAGATGGCAAAATAGCTACTACTACGGGACATAGCGCCTGGGTAACTAGTAAAGCCTCTCGCCATTTAGTCCATCAGCTAAGAAGTACCTGTGATGCAGTAATTATCGGCGGGAATACTGTACGTAAAGATAATCCTAGCTTAACTACCCACGGTGTTACTGAACATAATCCTCTCCGAGTTGTCATGAGTCGTAGTCTCGATCTACCCACCGACAGTAATTTATGGAATGATGGTCTGGCTGAAACTTTAATCTTTACGGAAAACGATCTCGCCCCGCAGCAACAAAAACTACTCGGTAACAATACATATATTATTACCGTTGCTGCACTAACACCCCAAATAGTTATGGATCATTTGTACCAAAAAGGCATTTCCAAAGTTCTATGGGAGTGTGGCGGGACATTAGCAGCTAAGGCGATCGCCGATGGTACAATTCAAAAAGTAATGGCATTTATTGCCCCAAAAATCATCGGTGGCACAGACGCACCATCTCCAGTTGGTGACTTGGGTTTTAGCTTGATGACAGAAGCACTGCAATTAAAAGATATCCAGATTCAGGCGATCGCTTCTGATATTTTAGTTGAAGGATATTTATCAATAGATAATTAATATTGATACTATTTTTTGATATCATTGAATAGATAGCGATCGCATATTAGCTATGAAATATAAAGGATATACAGCCCATATTGAAATAGACGAAACAATAGGTATCTTATTCGGAAAAGTATTAGATATCAAAGATGTAATTACCTTTAAGGGAAATACTGTTGCTGAAATAGAACAAGAATTTCATAACTCGGTAGACGACTATTTAGAATGGTGTGCGGAATTAGGAGAAGAACCAGATAAGCCTTTTTCTGGCAAGCTACCATTTAGAACAACAGCCGAACGTCATCGCCAAATTTATGTAGCAGCAAAGAAAGAAAACAAAAGCATCAATGCGTGGATGGATGATATTCTGTCAAAAGCTTTGAATTGATTTATCTTCATTATTAAAATATTTTTGGCATTTGGTGGTCAAGGCGATCGCTTCTGATATTTTAATTGAAGGATATTTATCAATGGATAATTAATGATGACTATCTCACAAAACCCAGTGTTGCCTCTATTGCTTAAAATTGAACTAGCTGAAATTTAGTATAGTTTGCTTGTTTGATTATGATTGTAACAAACGTTAATCTAAGTGAAAAAGCTCAGGAACTTCTAATTAAAGCTGCTGCCGAAAGAAAAGTATCTGTAGAAACTCTTGCTTCAGAAATATTAAATGAAAGTATTGAGAATAAGTTTTCCCAAATCAATAGTGATATAACAGTGGCAAAGAAATATAGTTCTAATCCTTTGGTGGATATGCAACCCTACGCTTATTATGCTGATCCAGAACAATCCGCTATTCCTTTAGAAGATTGGGACATGGAAAACTACGATGAAGAGATTGATTGACCAGTAGTTTTTAACCTATCGCCCAAGGTTGGATTTTTTCCAGTTGTTCGGCTTCTGCTGCTTGAGCGTGATAGATTTCCCAAGCATTTTGCAAATTAAGCCAAAAATCGGGACTGTTACCGAAGAATTTAGATAATCGCAAGGCAGTAGAGGGGGTAATACCTCTTTTTTGGTTCACCAATTCGTTTACTCGTTGATAGGGTACACCAATTGCTTGAGCAAGTGCTTGCTGGGTAATTTGCATTGGCTCTAAAAACTCTTTGAGTAACATTTCTCCTGGATGAGTTGGTGGTCTATATTTTGGTATTTTCATAAACTAATTTTTTAATGATAATCAACTATTTCTACTTCTCCAGCGGACTGTTGTGTCCAAGTAAAACAAATTCTATATTGTTGGTTAATTCTAATGCTGTATTGACCTTTTCGACTTCCTTTGAGCGCTTCTAGACGATTTCCAGGTGGTATTGATAGTTCTTCTAAAACGTTTACTGCGTTAAGTTGATCGAGTTTTCTACGAGCAGTAGACCAAAGATTCGGAGGGCATAATTTTCTTGCTGCTTTGGAGTTTTTGCCATCAAAAATATCTTCCGTAGCTTGGTTTTTAAAAGACACTATCATATTATCATGATATCACGGTTGTTATGGTAATAGAATCATTAGTTCAAGGCAACTTTCTGCTTTCGCTTATCTAATTCAGGTAAGCGTCCCAGCCTCCAACGAAGAAATGTGGTTTTCAATGGCGATTAGGTTTATCGGCTCCATCTCTATTACCAGAAACTCACATGGACACTGAAACCCCTATGATGGTGTAAAGCTCTGGGACGGTTACTAATTCAGAGAACTGTAAATATTTTAATTAACAAAAACTAACAACCAATTACTTTTTGAATCAAAGTAATTTACCTGAAATTTATCTCAGCTTCACCTAGAAATCAGTGTCTTTACCAATTTACGTAACTCAATTAATCCAACTATATTGGGACAGTAATCGTATAAATGGCAACAATTGTGAGCATTATTTGACTTCTGTTAGTTGGCTAATAAAAATTGCCTAAATACAGAAAAAGTATTTTTTATTTATATCTTAAAACTGTCCTTAAATATGAAAAATAAAGAGTTTATCAAACTTTTAAAAAAAAATTGTTCTAAGTCTAATTCTGGTTTTACTTTAACTGAATTATTAGTTGGTTTAGTGATGAGTATTTTTGTCATTGGTGCTTTGGGTTTTGGTCTAATGACGGTACTTGCAACTAGTCAAAGCGAAAATTCTAAAATAGCA
>CAVRWR010000176.1:0-4735 GCA_963724445.1 uncultured cyanobacterium
CATTAAGGGAGTCGATTTACTTTTTTAGTTCTCATTTTGTAAGCGATCGCCTGTTTTGCATTACCAACTGTTTTTGAGCGCACCCCTTCTCTTTCAGGGAGAGCTGTTAAGACCGAATAGGAATGTCCGATATTGATTGGTTTATTCCCTTTCACTGTGTTGGGCTGATAGATTATAGTCCTGTCTTCTAAGGTTTTGGCATAGGGTCGTGGCAGAGGTGTCACATCTATCGCCCATAAGTAAAATTGCTTTTGTTGGGGAGTTGGAATTAGCTCCCCAATAGCTTTAGTCCGAGCTTCGATTTGAGATTTTTGACTCTTGATGACTTCAATGGAGTTGCTTGGAGATAAGGACCGATAGTCTTGAATCCCTTTGTACAAGGCACTATATTCTCTAGGGAATAGAGGTGAAAGACTCAGTTCAACTGGCGAACGCGCGGTGGTATTGGCAGATCTGGCATCAACTAAATCCATTACTGTATCTCGTCTGTAGTTAAAACTTTGATACAACTTTTCTCGAAACTGCTGGAACTCTTGTTGAAATTGATTATAGTTGTTTTGGGGCATCGGTAATAGATGTAGATTGAAATCGGTTTGAACAAACCCAGGATCAATCTTCTCACTTCTGTTGCCCCTTCTTTTGGGACTAAGTTCGCGAACATGAATCGCGAACTCTCTTTTGTTTTGTCCAAAGTCCAATTATAGATATAGACATGTTTATTAATCATCAATTACTCAATTCATCTCTGGCTAAGGTATTGATTGGTGCCGCAGCTATAGTTAGTATTGCTCTTCCTGCGATCGCCAAAAGTGCGACAGAAATCGCGGCGATCGCTGAAGCCGTAACGGTTAAAGTGGATAATAATTTGGGGATTCCTGGCGGTTCAGGAGTGATTATTGCCCGAGAAAACAATACCTACACCGTCCTTACGGCAAATCACGTTGTCAAAAACGTCAATATTGGCTACCTAGTTTATACCCCCGATAATCAGCAACATCAGGTAATCAAGGTCAATCGGCTAAATCAGGACGGATTAGACTTAGCGTATATTACTTTCAAAAGCAACAAGCCATATTCTGTTGTAACGATCGGCAACTCGGAATATGCTGCCCCAGGAGCATCAATTTTCGTCTCAGGCTACCCTCTGACTGCTGAAGAAAACCAACAACGTCACTGGGAGTTTACTACTGGCACTATTACCAGCATTCGGGATACAGCAACCGAAGGCTATTCGATGCGTTATCAAGCTTTGACCCGACGAGGCATGAGCGGGGGAGCAGTATTGGATACCAGCGGTCGCTTGGTGGGAATCCACGGTCAGGGTGACGTAATTGGCAGTGTTAAAAATGAGTCCTCTAGTGTTCCTGAATCTCTCAAAACAGGATTCAATGCGGCTATTCCGATTCAAAATTTTACGGCATCTTTGGCTGATGGAGGTCTTAGTGAAGATGCTTTGGTTGTCGATCGGGGTAAACCAGACCAAGAGGATAATGATGTTGATGTCGAAGCAACCAAAGACTATGTAGAAGGAATCGAATTATTAGCTAAGGGGGATATTACTAGGGCAAATGATTATCTAATCGAAGCAGCTAAAAAAAATCCCAACAACGTAGTGGCAATCTACTATCAGGGTTTAATTGACTATAGTAAGCGTGACATCACTGGGGCGATCGCCAATTATAGTAAGGCAATTAAGAATAATCCTAACTTTTCCCTGGCTTATTTTAGTCGTGGCTTGGCTCACTATCGTCAAGGAAACAAACCTCAAGCCCTAGCTGACTATGACAAGGCGATTCAGATAAATCCTACCGATCCTTGGGCGTACCTCAATCGAGGTATTGTCAAAGAAGATCTCAATGATTTAGACGGGGCATTGACCGATTACAACAGCGCGATTCGTATTGCTCCAGATTACGGCAAGTCGTACCATAACCGTGGGGTAATTCTATATTCTCGTCAAAACTTCAAGGCGGCAAGGGCAGATTTTAAAAGAGCTTCAGAGATTTTCTTTCAGGATGGAGACACTGAAAGTTATAACGTAGCGATCGACGGTCTAAATAAGGCAGAGGAAGCTCTGAGAAATGCTCAGAATTAAAATTAACAGTTAGATTCTTTCTCCGCAGGAGAGACTCTAGCCTCTTGTGGCGATCGCCATACCTTTGGGATTTAGACAAGATAGGAATTTTAGTGCTATTTTTCAGAATTAATACTTTTATTTAGTACAGCAAACTGTTGTGCCAAAAGCTTGGTGGCAGCTTCGTTTTTAAGAGGTTTAGAAAACAGATAGCCTTGGCCATATTCACAGTTCAAAGCTTGCAAAATTTCCTGATGATTTTTGGTTTCAATTCCTTCGGCAATTACATCCATATCTAGCTTATGGGCTAGGGTGATAATAATATCGACGATCGCCTGGTTTTTTGGTGATGACTCTAGCTCACGGACAAAAGACCGATCTACTTTTAAGGTATCGGCACAAAATTGCTGAAGGTAGCTGAGAGAAGAATAGCCCGTGCCAAAGTCATCAATGCTGAGTTTAATTCCTAAAGCCTTGAGCTGATGTAGCAAAGCGATCACGGTTTCCACATTATCCATCACGGCGCTTTCGGTAATTTCTAACTTTAGGCACTGGGGAGGAAGTTGGGATTCGGTCAGTATTTCTGAGATCTGTTGGACTAAATTTGCTTGAAACTGGTGACTTGAGAGATTAATACTAATAGTTTGTAGCTGAGAATCAAACTCCTGCTGCCACTGGAACATTTGACGACAGCCTTCGCGCAAAATCCACTCTCCAAGAGGAATTATTAGTCCTGTAGTTTCTGATAAAGGAATAAATTCTCCTGGGGATACAAATCCTCTGCTGGGAGAAATCCAGCGCACCAGAGCTTCAAATCCTGCAATGCGTTCAGTTTTTAGCTCGATAATCGGCTGATAATATAACTCAAATTCCTTTTGTTCAATGGCATGGCGCAGATCGTTTTCTAGCTGCCATTGAGCAACGGTTTCTGAGTGCATTCTGGGGACAAATACAGGGCAAACGCATCTTAAATTGAGGGAAAATGATAAATTAATTTGGGAGTAAAAAAGAGGTACAAGCGAGGGAAAATGAAAGAGTTATTCAACTATTTGGTCTAGCTGAAGCTCAAGATTGGTCAGGGGTGGAACATGATTTCCATCGTACAATCACTAAAGATCATGGACGTACTGAAATTCGCCGTTATTGGACAATGCCTGTGACTGACTTGTTCTTTGACTCAGACCAATGGGTTGGTCTTCAAAGTATTGGCTTAGTAGAATCCGTACGTAAAATTGGGTCAGAAACAACCACCTCAAAACGTTACTATCTCAATAGTTTTGCTAGCAATGCTCAGTTGTTGGCTCACGCTGTCCGTAGTCATTGAGGCGAGTGGAATATGCCTCCGTATACGGAGGCATATTCCACTCGCCTGTTGGGGGATTGAAAATAATTTGCATTGGGTCTTGGATGTTGGATTTAAAGAAGATGATTGTCCCATTCATTCGGGTCATGCCCCTGAGAATCTGGCTCAATTGCGGAAAATGTCCCTGAATCTTCTTTCAGGGGAAAAGACTGCCAAAATTGGTGTATCTAATAAAAGATGCGGAATGCACCGACAGGCAAGCACCCGAACGCGTTCGGGTGCTTGCCTGTCGGCTAAAGGCTGCTTGGGATAATAATTATCTTGCCTTAGTTTTAGGTATTTAAGGAGCTATCATTTTAAATTTTCTTTGCCCTCTCTCATTATTGGAAACGAGGCATTATTTTGCTCTGGCAATCACTTTCGTTTTTTCGCTTCTATCTTTAATATTTCCGAAGATTTTGGCTTTTTCAACTTACCAGGTAAGTTGATTTTAATAGACTCATCTTAACTGCTTTTTTCTTTTAATTTAGATGCGTTTGCCCTGATGAGGAAAGGGTCTGGCTGACTCTTTGTTCAACTTACTACAAGTTTGTCTCTCCTCTAATTTCCCGAAAATTACTGGTTACGAATCTGGTTTTTAGTCTTAGTTTGTTGGTTGTATATTCTCTTTCTATATTGAATTTCTATATCAGCCACGCATGCGTCTCACTCTTTAGGCGCATTTTTATTTTTGGCGATTATTTCAAACTCCCTAACCAGTTTCTCTGTATCTCTGTAGCTCAACGAGAAACTGTGATAAGAATCGCGACCGTCTAGAGTGACGATCATGGCAACACAATTAAAGTTCAACCTAAAGGATATTCTCCTCTGGCTGATACAATCAAGCAACAACAATAAACTGAACTTGTTTAGCTAACATGCCTGGCTTGTTAAGCCACTAATTCATCATTTATGAGCAAAGAAATCAGAAGACTACATAGAAGAAAAACGGATTTCACCAACTTTTCTAGTAGTGAGTCGCCTAATTTACCTAATTCAACCGAATCTATCATTCAACAAGACTCTGATGATGCTTCTTCTCTTCAGCCTCGGATAATCAACTCTTATTCCACTGCCAGCACCAATGACATTAATACCATTCGTGCCGAATTGCTCGAAGACCAATATCACTCTAATTTAGCTGAGTCTGATTATTCCGACGACACCCATGACTGGGGTTGGGATAGCCAAAAGCTCTCTGATGATTATTGGCATTTTCTCGGACAATATGAATGATGATTCGCGATCGCGAAAAATCAATTAAGAGGAAATCTGCATAAAAAAAACAGACCAATCGTATCTAGTAAATGTAAGCAAAA
>CAVRWR010000177.1:0-12337 GCA_963724445.1 uncultured cyanobacterium
CTACAGCCAGCAAACCCTTATTTGGCGACGTGCCTTAGTTTATCTTAAGCCCAAAGCATAATGTGCCAGCAAAATCTGTTTAGACTGGTAGGCGATCGCCCAGCAGATTTATCCTAGCTAAGACAGCTTACTTTTGACTAATTCTTGGATTTTTTTGCCGTCGGCTTTACCTTTTAACTGTTTCATCGCCGCTCCCATTACCTTCCCCAAGTCTTTCATAGTAGATGCACCAGAAGCAGTAATCAACTGGTCAATAATTGCCTCAACTTCTTCCTCACTTACCTGTTCGGGCAGATAGGTGGTAATAATCGCCAATTCCTGACTTTCTTTTGCCGCCAGATCGTCTCTCCCTCCGTTTTGAAACTGCTCAATCGAATCACGGCGTTGTTTTGCCTGTTGGGACAGTAACTCTATTTCTTGTTCGGTGGTTAGGCTGTCTTGACCTTGGGGACGTAGCTCAACTTCTTTATCAAGAATTGCTTTTTTAATCCCGCGCACCGTTTGCAGACGAATCTTATCTTTAGCTTTCATCGCCGACTTGATGTCTTCTCCAATCTGTTCTTTAAGACTCATCTTTAATTTACCTTTGCATGAGTAATTTATTGTAAAATACTTTTTGCGTAATACTAAAGAAATCAGATCGATTTAATGACAAATTCATCAACAACAGTTAGGACAAATTGCACGTATAATATTTTGGTATTCGTAAGCTGCTAAATTGCTGTGACACCCTCAACAGAAAAATTCAAACCAGACTGGGCGGGAGATGATTTACTATCTCGTTTGGTCAATCTGCTAATTAAAACCAAGCCAATTTACAGCATTATGCAGCGGCAAGCGCGGCGAGTACTAATTAATACTGCCGAAAAAAACGGGATTCCCTGGCGCGAAAATTATCAAAATCTGGAAAATTCTGCCGCTAGAGATTTATTCGATTCTGTTAGTAATTCTGAGATAGCTTATCCTGATTATTATCAGGTACCTTTTCATGCCTACGATCGCGGTAATCTCTGTTGGCAGGCAGCATTTGAAGCAGCTTCAGCCACCAATTCCATGGCTTTAAGGATCTGGAGAGACGAGGATTTAACTTGGCAAGAAGCACAGCAACGTTTACGCCATAGTTTTTATCAGATATTAGAACAATATACCCCTGCAACAATTAGCGACGTTCTAGACTTGGGTTGTTCTGTAGGCATCTCTACCCTGACACTCCATCAATATTTTTCGGCGAAACAAGATAGAATCGTCAATACTATTGGTTTAGACTTATCTCCTTACATGTTGGCAGTGGCAAAAACCACTGATATTAAACAGGAAGTTAGCCAATGGATTCACGGTTTGGGGGAGTCAACGGGATTAGCCGACAATTCCTTGGACATAGTAACAATGCAGTTTATCATCCACGAACTTCCGCGCCAAGCAACGGAAAAAATATTTTTAGAAGTTTTACGTATCCTTAGACCAGGGGGCGTTTTGGGTATAGTAGATAATAATCCTGCTTCTCCCGTAATTCAGGGCTTACCTCCCGTACTCTTTACTTTAATGAAAAGTACCGAACCTTGGAGTGACGATTACTATACTTTTGATGTAGAATCTGCGCTGAAAAAAGCTGGATTTGATTATCAAGCAACCGTTGCCAGCGATCCTCGCCACCGTACAATTATCGGGATCAAACCAAATAGCTAGAAGCTTGAACCTGGTTGAGTTAAAAACTCTTGCTCGGCTAGGGTTGATTTTCGGCTAAGTATTGCGTTGCGATGGGGAAAACGGCCAAAACGATTGATAATTTCTTGATGTCTAATGGCAAATTTGAGATTGTCTTCTTTGCCCAAATTGGTAAAAAGCTCCACACACTTTGCCTGATCTGCTTTGTTTTCGCTGTGCATCAAGGGCATATACAAAAATGTCTGCTGTTCTTGAGATAACTCCTGCTGAAAATTTTGGGCGATCGCCTGCTTGACTAATTCAACTGCTTGAGCATCCGTAGCAAAAGCTTGCGGAGTATCGCGAAACATATTGCGCGGGAACTGATCTAGGACAATAACCAGCGCCAAAATATCTTGAGGAACATCGCGCCATTCATTTAATGCCCCTATTTTTGCCAATTGATATGTGTTGATAAAACGCTGGTTAATTTCCCAGTCGAATTTGGCACTCTTTTTAAACCATAATGGTTTTACTGATTCAGAAAACCAAAAATCTAGCACATTATCAGGTGTATTTAATTTGCTCATCAATTTTTGTATTGTTGTATCCAAAAACTAATTCGCAGGTTGGGCTAAAAGCGGATCTAGTTCATTCTTCCCATCCAACTCATAAAGATCATCACAACCTCCCAAGTAAGAATCGTTGACAAAGATTTGGGGTACTGTTCTGTTGCCGTTTGCCCGCTTTGCCATATTCTCCCTGGCGGTATCATTGCCATCAATTTTATACTCAGCGAAATTTGCGCCTTTCCACCACAAGAGCAACTTGGCTCGAATACAATATGGACAGGTAGCCCAGGTATAAATCTCGACTTTAGCTTTAATCAGTTCGGGATGGCGATTGAGAAGAGGATTCAGAAAATTTAGCATGGGATTTAGCAATACTTACAATATATGCATTGTATATTTTTTCAGCTATAACATAATGTGGTCCTGAATTTTAAAACTGAATTTTAGAAGAAATATCTACACCAATTACAGATCCGTTAGGAGCAACTAAACTCTTCTTTAATCTAGTATCTTGAGATGGAAGTAGTGCTGAAAATGGAAGGTTTGACAATGAATACTGAAACCCAAGAATCGATCGTTAAATCATGAGCGATTGCCCTCCCATTAATCTCGAACAATTAGGAGCAAAGCTCAAACAGTCATTGGGCATCATTCAAAAGCAAGATATTCAAATTGCTAGCAAAATATTAGGTTTACAAACAGATAGTCAAATAAAAGTTGGTGATGATTGCGCTGCTATCCCCGATGGTGACGGTTATTTACTTCTAGCTTCAGAAGGAATGTGGCACGTATTGATAGAAGAAGATCCTTGGTTTGCTGGCTGGTGTGCGGTGATGGTTAACGTCAGCGATATTGCGGCTATGGGAGGAAAGGCGATCGCCATTGTAGATACAATCTGGACAGAAGATGATACGAAAGCGATACCCTTGCTAGAGGGGATGAAGGCTGCTGCCCAGGCTTTCAATGTACCAATTGTCGGCGGACACACTAATTTTCATAGTGCTTATAATGCTCTTAGCGTGGCTATTTTAGGACGAGCAACCAAGTTAATTAGTAGTTTTGCAGCTCAACCAGGAGATTTAATCGTTATAGCAATAGATTTAAATGGAGAGATGCACCCAAAGTTTCCTTTCTGGAATAGTGCTACCAAATCTAAGCCAACTAGTTTATCAGAAAAGTTAAAAATTCTGCCTTATTTAGCAGAGCATAATTTATGTAATGCTGGCAAAGATATTAGCATGGGCGGAATTATTGGAACTTTATTGATGTTGCTCGAAACCTCTAAATGTGGTGCAGTTTTAGATCTAGATAGTATTATTCATCCTGCTGATATAGATTTAGAAACTTGGTTATTATGCTTTCCCAGCTATGGTTTTTTGCTCTCGGTTAAGCCACAGAATTTAGATGCAGTAAGCAAAAAATTTAGTAAGCACCAAGTTTTTTGTAATTTAGCGGGAAAAGTTACGCAAAGCGATCGACTAATACTCCAATCAGCCAAGCACTCTAGTCTATTTTGGAATTTTCAAACAGATAAATTTATTATCAGTTAATTTTTAATCTTTCTACAGGACAAAAAAAATGAGCATCTGCCATTTACTCATTAGTATTAATTGACTGTATAGTCTCTGATTAATATTCAATCAACTGTTATTTGGTTTCAATTACTTGGGTTAATCGTTCAATCGCGCCAGTAAGTCTTTCTTGAGATGAAATTGTAGCGTCGGGAGCTTCTTCTGCTAAAGCTTCTTGACGAATTAGGCGTTTTTTGGCTTTCTCGAATGCCTGTACTAAGACATAAATACAAAAAGCAATGACTAAGAAGTTGAGGACTGCGGCCAAGAACAAACCATACTGAATACCTCCAGCAGATAATTCTGATAATTTGTCTACTCCAGCAGCTTTCATTGCTGGATTTAAAATCGCGGGAGTGATAATATCTCCAACCAAAGAATCAATAATTTTGCTAAATGCCGCACCAATAATTACTGCTACGGCTAAATCAACCACGTTACCGCGCATGATAAAGTCGCGAAAACCAGATAAAAATCCGCCTGCTGCTTCTGTTCCTCTTCTAACCATAATTATTTGACCAAATTAAATTTAAAAGTTTTACTTGTTACTGTTTTATCAACAAAATATTATAAGCGCCCTAAGCTATAAAACACATTTAGATTTAGATAAAGAATCTGTATCAAATGCATCAAATTAGCAATTACTTTCAACTAATCCTAAAGTTTCCAACTGTTGCCAGCACAAATACAAAGCGCGGGGGACATGAAAACACCCCTTCCATTTGCCACCCTTAAGATTAAGTAATGTTTCCCCGCTGCGGTCGAGATAGCCATACCACTCACCATGGTCAGAATCCGTAAAGTGATTCCAGGTATAGTTATGAACTCGCTCGAACCATTCTAAACATTCACTTCGACCAGTAAGATTAAATCCCATTAATAATGCCACCAGAGTTTCTAAATGAACCCACCACAGCTTTCGATCCCACTCTAATTGGTGAAGGGGATATCCTTTGACATCCATAAAGTAGTAAATTCCTGCATATTCCTTGTCCCAGCTAAACTCCAGAATACTTATAACTACATCAACTGCTTGATTAATTAACTCAAGATCGTTGTGACGGCGGGCAATATCCATCACAAACCACATCGCTTCAATACCATGACCAGGATTAATCAATCTACCGTCAAAACAATCCAGGTGCTTACCCTCGGAAGTTACGTTTTCATACATTAAATTTGTCTGAGGATCTCGAAAATCCTGCATTACTTCTGCCACTGTCTGAGAGAGGATGCTCTCTAACTCGCTGCTTTGGAGTAGCCAATCCATTTCCAAGGAGAGATTTGCCAAGATCATTGGTACGGCTAGACTTTTGAGCGATCGCGTTCCTGGATAAGCCTTGTTGTACTTGCCCTTAGGATTATGCTGCCGACGCAGGACATTATTATATGCCTGTAATGCCATTTCCTTTGCCCCTTGCTCTTTTGAAGCCAAAGCATATTGACTAAAAGCCATCGCGGCAAAACAATCAGAAAAAATATTGTAGGGTTGAACTAGAGGCCGTCCCGAACGATCTAAAGCAAAATACCAGTTCCCTTCCTCATCCCGACCATATTTTGCCAGAAACTCTGCGCCATGGCGGGCAATATCTAGCCATTGTGCCTTTGATTCCAAGCGATTGTAGAACATTGAATATGTCCATACCTGACGATTCTGTAGCCAGATAAATTTATCGGTATCGTATACCTTTCCTGCTCGATCTAGACAGGTGAAATAGCCGCCGAAGTCGCGATCGAGAGAATACTGTGACCAAAAAGGTAAGATATTATTTAATAGAGTATTCTTGTATAGTTTGGCTAGATGTTGATATTGCTGCATCAGATCCTCTTTGTCTTACTGTGATAAAAAATATCTAGTAATTATTCTCTCCGACTTTTCCCTACTTTATCTCAGACAAAACTCCCGACTTTCTCCTACAGACAAACTACAGGGATTTACCTAAGCTGAATGAAACACAAATAAAACATAGTTTTTTGGAGCAAGTTTCATGTCTCAGCCAAAGATCGATTTAGCGGGAGAAGTTTTTTTTCGTCCTAATTTTTTCCAGAGCAAAAAAAGAATCAATTATCTGATTGATGAGTATCTAAATTGTGAAACATTAGGCGATCGCCTTGAGGATTTACCCCAGCAGTTTAGTCATCCCCAGCCGCGTAAATGGTTGAAAATAGATTGGTCAGATATCGATCCAGAACAAGTTATCGGTCTTGAACTAGATCTTTTTTTGTCTATTATTAGAGGTGCGTTAGATACAGAAGAACCCATTAGAGAATATGCTCAAACCAGCAGACAATATCTTGAACCAATTCATCCCAGTATGGCGCAGTTTGTCGGCGGAATTATTGCCCAAGACGGCACAATACTTGAGTTAGGTATGTGGGAAAAGGAGGAGCGTCACGACGGGAGTGGAACAAGCCGAAACAAGTTCGGCGTTTCCTCCCGTCAGCATAGTCCAGCCTTAGCTAAGCTCTATCAAAAGCTAGCGGGACAAAAAATCACCCCCTCAGCAAAAATAGCCCAAGGCTATCAAGCCTGGAGTAATCCCTATCAAGATTTATATAAACACGGACTACATCGAGTAGTGACAGAATACGGCGCAGTCTGTTTGTATCTGTGGTTGATGTCCCACACTACAGGTACTATCCAACAGGTGTTAGGAGAATTATTGCAGGACGAAATCAATCATCTTGCCAAATTCTGGAGCATGGGAATGTGGTTATATCCCGATGGCGCAAAACAGTTAATTCGCTATCTTCTTAGCCAAATTCATACCATCTTGCCTGTATCCTATGAGTCAACGATTAAACCTCAAGCAAACATCAAGTTTACATTCCAGCAGATGATGTGGGTCTTAAACTGGCAAGCTTGGTCAAATTTACATCAAGGTGAATTGATTTACACTTTTATCTGGACTTTGAAACGAATGGTTTACTGGAGTAGTCACAATGAGAGTGAAACATATCGTCAATTGACTCCAGAGTATTTACACTCATGCTGTGCGACCCCAGAATTTTTTGGGAACAATAATATTGAATATAATCAGCCTAAAGTAACTATATTCTGAGCAGCGGTAACTCTTTTTCTTAGTTTAATCGTCCTTAATTTAAGATAATTTCTATGACAGCCCAATTAGTAACCAATCGATCGACTCAAATCAACCGAGCTAAATTGCCTCAACACGTTGCCGTAATTATGGATGGTAACGGTCGCTGGGCAAAACAAAGGGGATTACCTCGTATTGAAGGGCATCGTCGAGGTGCGACTGCTCTCAAGGAGATCTTACGCTACTGCAAAGATTTGGGGGTCAAAACTCTAACCGCCTACGCTTTTTCCACGGAAAATTGGAGTCGTCCTACGGGGGAAGTTAACTTTTTGATGAGCTTGTTTGAGAGACTGTTGCAAAAAGAATTAAAAGAGATGGAAGAAGAATCAGTCTGCATCAATTTTATTGGTGACTTAACTCCGTTACCGACCTCGTTACAGCAAGAAATGCGCCACTCAATGGAACGCACGAAGAACAATCAAGGGGTGTTTTTTAATGTAGCAATCAACTATGGGAGTCGTCATGAGATGATTAACGCCTGTAAGGCGATCGCCCATAAAGTACAGCAGGGCGAATTATCTGCCGAGGCGATCGACGACCAGACCATCTCTAAACATCTTTATACTTCTGCTAGTCCTGACCCCGATTTGCTAATTCGTACCAGTGGAGAAATGCGCTTAAGTAACTTTATGCTGTGGCAACTCGCCTATACTGAAATTTATGTCACGGATACTCTTTGGCCCGACTTTAATCGCCAACAGTTCGATCGAGCTATTCTCTCTTACCAGCAGCGCGATCGCCGTTTTGGCAAAGTTTAGATCGAGTAAATAAAAAAATAGTAGCAGCTAGAATATCTACTCTAGCTGCTACTTCCTATCAAAAAAAATATAGATAAATTCAGATAACTGTTGATTTACAATTATCTAGCTTCTGTACCTTGATTAGGAGATCCTGGTGTATCTGAATTTTCCGCTCCAGGGGCTTCAGCTTCGGCACCAGATCGTGTATCTTGGTTTGCGCCTTGTCCAGTTTTACGTATGCCAGGCTCAATCGGAGTCTGTTTTCCTCCATCAGCAACGGGAGTTTCTTGTTCGTTTTTAGGTTTGTTATCCATATTATTTTCGCTTTTTTGGTTATTTATACAATCTATTATGGAAATTATTTCAAGTAAGTTAACCTATCTAAAGATATAAAAATCAGTTCTATTTGTGTTAGGAAATTTAGTACTATACATAACAATATTTCTATAGTTGCACTATGCAAATAAACTATATATCTATAGTTGTACTTTGCTTTACGGCAATCTATTCCATAAGCCAGATTAAATTCAATTGAGCAATGAATAAGCTTAAGTTGACTTAATAATTTATCACAGGAGCAATGATTATGGCTTTAGCAAAAATTGCCGATCTCTATCCCAATTACAAAGAAGACATCTTTAATGGCGCTGACATCAAAAGTTTTTCGGTTTACGATCACACCGACGACAAAATTGGTTCTGTTTACGACATCATTGTTGATGAAGCAGGCAAATTTCGCTACTTAGTACTCGACACAGGTTTTTGGATTTTTGGCAAGAAAGTTTTGTTACCCGTAGGTAGAGCTAACGTTGACTATGGTCAGGAGCGCATATACGTCAAAGGATTAACAAAAGAGCAAGCAGAAAACTTGCCTGAGTATAATGATGATATGACCATCGATCACGACTATGAAGAGCGAGTCAGAACAGTTTACCGAGGGGTAGAATACGACAATAACGATCCTGTATATCTAAACGAAGAGAGAACTGAAGGTTACGACAGCGGCGCTTACAATCAAGACAGTGGTTCCTACAATTACGATCGTGAACCCAGTTTATACGATCACCAAGAAGCCGATGGTCGTCAAAGCCTCAAGCTCTACGAAGAGCGCTTGGTAGCCAATAAAGAACGTTTTCGTGCGGGTGGTGTTTCTATCGGCAAAAGAGTAGAAACAGAAACTGCCTCTGTCTCTGTTCCCGTCGAGAGAGAAAGAGTTGTTATTGAACGTACAACACCAACAGATACTTCTGTAGTTACACCAGGAGAGGCAAGCTTTAATTCTGGGGAAGTTGCGCGGGTGGAAGTATATGAAGAAACTGCCAACATTGAGAAGCAAGCCTTTGTCAGAGAGGAAGTAAGCGTCCGCAAAGAAGTTGAAAAAGACGTTGTTTCCGCAAATGAAACTATTCGTCGAGAAGAATTGGAAGTAGAAACCGATGGTGACGCACTAATTGACAAAAATGTTGACAGAAATGTCTAAAAACCAAGCATAAGTAGTAAGCGCAATTAAATATAAAGCCATCTTCTAATTGATTTGACCCAGTTACTTAATTAGCTTAGGCGATAAAAATTAGCAATTTTGACAGGTTAGAGAGAATTGATTTTTCTAGGTTCTCTCTAACCTGTCTTTTTTAGTTTACTTAAACTTGATGTTAAATCGATTCGGTTTCTTTGATTTTGTATAGCTGAAGATAGCGAAGATGACAATTGGATTTTTATACGCCATACGGTTACGATATTAAGTACGATATTAAGCGGGCAATCATATTGATCGCCCGCTACTAGCTTGAACTACTAGAATACATTCCTTATCCTGCTAAAGTTGAAAACTCGATCGCTCTTTTTTTGAGCAGCTTCATCGCTTTATTTTTGATTTGTCTGACTCTTTCTCTACTAATGCCACAAGCGTTCCCAATTTGCTCGTAGGTCATAGTTTTGCCATCATTTAAACCATAGCGTAGAGTAATTACATCTCTTTGCTTAGGCGAAAGAGTGTGTAGTAAGTTTTGAATATTAGAGACAATCTCTTTTTCAGCTACAAAGTCTGAGGGAGAATGGGAATCATCAGGCAGTATTTGACCCAGTTCAGTGTTATTTTCATCAATTGTAGCGTTGAGGCTCATGGGTCGAGTAATTCTGGCAGACTGCGCTAGGGATCTCAGCTTGTCAAGGTTCATATCAAGCTCTTCTGCTACCTCGGTTTCAGTCGGTTTTCTACCTAGTTTCTGAGAAAGTTGACGATTGGCTTTTTTAACTTTATTCAGGTCTTGGGTAATGTGGATAGGCAAGCGAATAGTTCTCGCGTAATTGGCGATCGCTCTGGTCATTGCCTGGCGAATCCACCAGTAGCTATAGGTAGAAAACTTGTATCCTTTACTGGCATCAAACTTTTCTGACGCTCTCATCAAACCAATACTGCCTTCTTGAATCAGGTCGAGCATGGATAAGCCACGATTTTGGTACTTTTTGGCGATCGAAACTACTAGTCTTAAGTTTGCCTGCACCATTTTTTGCTTGGCTTTTTGACCTTTATAAACAATATTTTGCTCTTCTATGGTCAATTCTTCTCGATCTATAAGAGGTAGCATTGCTTGGATTTGATTAGCCAGCTTTACTTCTTCTTCTGCCTTGAGTAAAGGAGTGCGGGCAATTTCTTTGAGATAGTCTCTTACTGTATTACTAGAATTACTTGCCATGATTGATTGTATTTTTAATAGTGTGATGTTTAGGTTTGCTAATTGTGTATGCTCGATCGAGACAGCGTTAGGGAAAATTCTTGATTGTTACTCTCCCGCAGACCAGGGTTTGAGAAAATCTGGATAGAGGGTTAGTCCACCGTCCACAAATAAGGTTTGACCAGTTATGTAGGAAGCATGATCTGAAGCGAGAAAAGCGGTTATCTGAGCCATTTCTTCGGCAGTCCCTACCCGACCCATGGGTATGTGGCTTTCAACTTCTTGCTTCTTCTGTGGATCTTCTGCCCAGCTACTATTAATTGGGGTAACGGTGGCACCAGGTGCGATCGCATTTACTCGAATACCATGAGGCGCATATTCTAAAGCTAATGTCTTAGTCATGTTTTCCATTGCACCTTTACTCATGGAATAACTCACATAGGTTGGTCGAGGAATAATTTCATGGACGCTAGAAACATTGATGATGATGCCGCCACTGCCGTGATTTATAAAGTGCTTCAGGGCTTCTCTGGCACAGATAAAAGCTCCCCGAAGATTGACCTGCATTACCTTGTCAAAATCGGCGGTTGTTAACTGATGGGAGGGAGAACTCATTTGGATTCCTGCATTATTGATTAGGATATCTAGGCTTCCTAGTTGTTCAATAACCTGACTATACATCCGAACAATATCTGCTTCTTGAGATAAATCTCCTTCAACGGGTATTTGCTTGCCACTACATCCCCCTGCTTTGTCGCACATTTCGCCGATCAATTCTTTGGTACCATTTAGCTTGTCTAGATTACCGCGATAATTGAGGGCAACGTTAGCTCCTTCTATTATAAATTGAGCTGCGATCGCCTGTCCAATGCCTGAGGTTGATCCTGTAACTAAAACGTTCTTCCCCTTCAAACCTTTCATCTAAATTAAGCTAATCCCCTGGTGAACTTTTTCGCTATCTCTTTTTTAACAATCTACGTAAATACCTTGCATCTTTCTATGGCTAGATATAAAAAATTCTCTCTGACTGGTGAGAGAACCCTATGAATTAAGACAAAATCTCAGCTGTTCAGCTTTTTTTTGCGCCAAACAAAGAATCCACAATGTCTTTTTCCTGACTGATGAACAATTCTTTGTAGAGATTTTCTTTAATGATCATCTGTTTATGCATCTGTACCAGCAATTCTTGAGCTTCTGACTGAGTTAGCTGGCTGACGCGATCGCTAAATATTCGGTGATTTAATTCTTGCTCCATCGAAAGGCTATTTTCTAATCGATCCATTTTTTTTGCCTCTTTATTCTCTGTATGTAAACATATTGTAAACAATTCCTAAGAATCTTTAACTCTGTCGGGAGTAGTAATTTCCGCAGCAATTCTATGGTATTGAAAATCTTCTTGGTGCTGAATCTGCTTTTTTCCTTCGCCAATTTTTTACTCTTGACTGTTGACTTCTGTAACTATTAAGCTATCGGGGATTAATAGGAACGATCAACCTTATGCCCCTTTATTTTTCCCTGGCAGAACTTAAGCCAATTCTTGGACTAAATCTTCGACACATTACTGACCAAAATCTGGATCTAAAAGTGGCTGGTATTGCCACCGATACCCGTATAGTAGAGCCTCAAGAACTATTTATTGCTCTAGTCGGGGAAAACTTTGACGGACATAACTTTGTTGGGCAGGCAGCCAATAAAGGTGCGATCGCGGCAATTGTTCGGCATCAGATCGAGTCACTCGACATACCGCAATTTATCGTCAAAGATACCCTCAAAGCATATCAGCAGATTGCACAATGGTGGCGCGATCGCCTGACTATTCCGCTAATTGGCGTTACTGGTTCCGTCGGCAAAACCAGCACCAAAGAACTAATCTCGGCAGTGTTAAGTACCCAGGGGAAAGTTCTCAAGACTGAGGCTAATTTTAATAACGAAATTGGTGTCCCCAAAACGCTGCTACAAATTACTCCAGACCATAGCTACGGAGTGATTGAAATGGCAATGCGGGGTGAGGGAGAGATTGCCCTATTAACCGAA
>CAVRWR010000178.1:0-31902 GCA_963724445.1 uncultured cyanobacterium
ATAAACGAGCTACTATTTGTCCTGGGAAATCTTTCGCTCGATCTGTTAGAGAAAATTCGCATTTTTGGAGAAATGGAAATTCGTGCATTTTTAATCCTAAATTTATCAATTTCTCCTGCTGCGAAAGCAGTGAAGAAGAAAAAACTGTAATCAAATACATCGAAACTCACTTTCCAATCAGGAGTAAATCTAATGTCGGAAGACCAAAGTGATTAGTTAATTTGGAAATGTGAGGAAGAACACGCATTATTGGTGCGCCAATCTCAAAAATTTCAACACCATCATTGACATCAATTTTACCATTGGCACGCTGACAGGTAGTTAAAGCTCGATTAAAACCCAAGTGTGGCATAAGTTGATGTGACAATTCCAAGAAAGCGTAGAGTTCCTCTGGTCGTTCCACAACAGGTAAGCCAGTTTTTGTATTTCGCTGTTCACCTCGCATGGCAATCACAGCAATTTCTGAGTAGGTGTAACTCATACGAGCCAAGTGATTGGCACTAAGCTCTTGGATGTTTTTAACAGTATCTAGGGAGGTTATTTCAGGATTAAGATGTAAGGCTTGGGCAAAAAGGGGAACTGGGGCGAAACTTGAATGGGCTGATTCGTGACCGATATCGGAATCCCAATCCCAATCCTGCCCTTTTTTTCGAGCCGTCGCCAGCCAAATCTGGCAGTCACCTGCTGGCGTTTTTCTCCAGGCAACCCCGTGGTTGGGCATGGAAGAGCAGGGGACAACACCCCAAGGAGAATCTTCCCGATAAACATCCTGAGCCAAAACACCTAAGCCACCTTCTCTGGAGAAGTATAGCGCCCAGGGTTGTACCTGCCTATGTCCAGTTAATATTTCGTGGATTTCCTGCTCGCTCAATAAATCGAGGTTTACAAACCTCTCCCGACGGGTATTTCTGGTGCGAAACTCCCGTTTAAGCTGGGCAGGTAGCTCCTCAAGAAAGCTAATGACGGCGGATTCCTCAATTTCAGGATCTGAGAATAAGGTTACCGAGTAAGGTAAGTAATCATACTGATCGATTAACCTTTCAGCTAAGTAGGGATAGAGTTCACCCGTTGATCGAACGGAAGCATTATTCCACGGCAATTTAGTGTCTTTAAACTTCATAGATTAGCTATTAATTATGGTGATTAGGCTACAATTTGCAGTCTATTCTCTGAGGACTTGAACGGGAAAACGCTCCAGTATCTCATCATAAAGGGATTTGAACTCAGGGAGGCTGAGATGGTCGCGAGTTCGGGGCTTCTCTGAAGGAGGGACAAAGGCATCTAGAATTTTGCCTGGGTGCGCTCCCATCAAGAGAATGCGGTCAGCCAGGATCAGGGCTTCGCGAATATCATGGGTAACTAACAACACAGAACAACCCAAATTAGCAACGGCTTTGAGCAATAAAGCTTGCATACTTTCTCTAGTGCGTTCGTCCAAAGCTCCAAACGGTTCGTCCAGCAGCAGCAGTTCTGGCTCGACAATCATCGTGCGAGCGAGGGCAACTCTTTGGCGCATTCCCCCAGAGAGTGCTTTGGGATAAGCATCAGCAAAATCAGTTAAGCCAGTAAAAGCCAGCCAGTCTGACACTTTTTCTCGATTGGGTCGGGAGTTACTATTATCTAATCCAAACTCAATATTCTGCCGAACGGTTAACCAGGGAAACACGCTATAGGACTGAAACACTACCCCCCGACATCGGTCTGGTTCTTTAATCTGCTCCCCTCGATACAGAACTTTCCCTGAAGTGGGTTTGTCCAATCCTGCTGCCAACCTCAAGAGCGTAGATTTGCCACAGCCAGACGAGCCGATAATCACAATAAATTCACCACGATCTAAAGAAAAGGTGATGTTGGCTAGAGCCTGGACTTTGCGGGATTTATTGCCCACGAAGATTTTGAGACATTTTGAAACTGTAACAGCGCCGTGTCAGTGTTGGTATTCATTTCCATTGAAAGAGCTTAGAAGCCATGAGGCGAAAAAAAAAGTCGGTTAAAGCCCCTAGAATCCCGACGAAGAGAATTCCAGCAAATACTCTATCCGTTTGTAAGTATCGCTGGGATTGAATGATAAAGTAGCCCAAGCCCTTATCTCCAGCTACAAGTTCTGCCAACACCAGGTAAGACCAAGCCCAACCTGCGGAAATCCTCATATCATCCCAGATGGCTGGCATTGACCAAGGAAGTACAATTCTACGGACAATTTGCCAGCGAGTCAACCCAAAAGTACGACCGCTCTCAGTTAATTCTAGGGGAACTGAGGCTGTATCAAAGGCAAATAGTAGGACAAGCTGAAAAACCACCCCAAATATAATCACGGCTATCTTCTGCTCATCTCCAATCCCAAACCAGAGAATACAAAGGGGAACTAGGGCAGCAACAGGGAGATAACGAGTGAATCCAAATATTGGTTCAAGTAAACGTGAAATAAAAGCAATTTGACTGCTGAGAATTCCGAGGGGAAGGGCGATGAGAACGGAGAGTAAAAAAGCAGTAGTAACCCGAAAAAGACTGGGAAGAAGATTTTCTAGAAGAAAGGTACTAGAGAAAAACAGTTGTAGGAAGTTGGAAAAAACTTTGGCTGGTGGTGGGAGAAAGATGGAATCTATTGCTTCCGTTTTAGTTAATAGATACCAAACTATCAACAAAGCCACAAAAGTAGACAATTCTAGCAAGTAGTTTTTTAAGAATCGAGTGAATTTAAAATTTAAAACATTGCAATTAAATTTCTTCATTGAATTTTTACTAGATAAATCATGATTGAATTATAAGACTCCTCTTTAATTTTTAAACAAGACTACAAAATAATAAGTGAAGATTGATAAGTTTAATAGGCAACTTCGATACAATATGTTTAATCTTGCTAACCTTAAGAAGTATGGAATTTATTCCAAAACTCAAGTAGGTTTTCTTTAATCGATTTTGGATGAATTTTGTACAAACAAAAATTATGATCATCAATATAATCTTTCATATATGTTGGCATTAATTCTTTCCATTGATCTTTCAAGATTGTTTCTATTGCAGTTGAAAATTTTCCATCATTCTCTTTGTCAGTGTGAATTTCAAAAATGTTTTTTTCACTATGTCTTTTACGATACGTTTCATAAGATTTCAGTTTACGTGAAGCTTCTTCTGGAAGCATTTTCAGAAAAGCATTTGGGTTCAAACGAACAAAGCAATTGATTTTTGCTACATCTTCTTGAATTTTATATATACAGATAGTTTCATATAGTTTACTTGGAATAATATGGATAGTTATATAATGTTTTATTTGATTCCAAATATCTTTTTCTCTATTTAAATAATCTCTAGTACGAAGAGAACTATGATCAAGAAATCTCTTGATTTCTTGATCATTCTTTTTATCAATAAGATCTAGTAAATTGTCTTTAGTAACTTCGCTAGATTTCTTAGTAAAGTTATTAAAGAAAGAGTTACAAAAGAAATTGTCTTTACTATGATCTTTATACCACTGTAGAATTTCTATCTTATTTTTATCTTCATAAAATTTGCTGTCAAAAATAAGATAAGCTATTAACATATTTCGTACAACTCTTACCATTTTTCCAAGATGCATTTCTACATCTCTAGAGTCTGTTACTTTTTCTAATTCTGTTAATTCACCGAATGGGAAAATATAATCATAAAAAATTTCTTTGTTAACATTTAGATAAATCCTTCTTGCAACTGTTAATTCAGTCGATTCCAAAGGATCTAAAGCATGTACTAATACCTGACTTTCTAAATTTAATTTTCCTTCTTCTTCTATAAATTTATCCTTTGTGTACAAGGTAACTTCTGCATCCATGAACTTGATTTTATTAGTTTTCCAAAAACGTGCAAAAACTTGTCCAAACCAACCTTGGGTATAGTCAAAAAAGCTAGTAATTATGTAAACTGTTATGGCAGCTATACCGCTTACTATACTAGTATTTATTGCCTCTAGAATTTTCTTAATTGATTCGCCTACAAATGTGTTTGAAGCTTTCACAAACTCAGTCGAAATAATCGACTCTGGATTTACTGAAGCTTGTTTTGCTACCTGAAAGATGGGACCTGGCTTTTCTTTTGTCCCAAAATATTCCCGATTGCCGTTTAGGTCGATAAACCTAACTCCTTTCAATTGCTCCGCATATTGAGCTGTATCTAATTGGAAAATAGGAGCCATAATTTTGTTAGTTTCCTCAGTATTTTGCTGCCTATAGGCTATTGCTTGCGACACGGCGTTGACAATTTTCTGCACATTTTCGGGGGATTGAGTCAACACTTTCTGATTAAACGCCAGATAGTCTCCTGTAATGATTCCATTATCTGTTGTAGGTTCATCAATCCCTATCACAATTTTAATTGGGGGAAAACTGTCCGCCGAGATAATGCTCTTGAGGGGAGCGACAAATGCCCCAATTGTTCCCCTATTAAGCTGATCGATTATCTCCTTCTTTAATTCATCCTGGTCTAGAGCCGATTTTTGTAATTCGATTAAATCGACTTTAATGCCCTCTGACTTGAAAAATTCCTTTTCTTGTGCGAGGTAAAGAGGCTCCATGCCCACCTTCTTAACCAAGCCTATGTGATATGTTGTAGGAGACTGAGACTGACATCCTGAAACTACATAAATTGTAATGAAAGTGATTGCCACAATGAGGAAAAAAGTTCTTTTCTTGGTAACTCTACGTTTCATCCCTACCTGATCCTCCAACTCGTTCTATAAATTCAGTCGAAATAATTGACTCTGGACTGACTGAAACTTCAATAACACCAGCCTTCAGCCAGATATCTGAAGCCTGTTTCGCTACCTCAAAGATTGGTCCAGGATTTTCTTTTGTGCCAAAATATTCCCGATTGCGAGCGAGGTCGGTAAACCTAGCACCACTGAGAATTTGTGCATATTTAGCTGCATCCAACTCAAAGAAAGGAGCCATGATCTGGTTGGCTTCTTCTGGATTTTTTTGCCAATAGGCAATGGCTTTCAGCACCGCATCGACGATTTTCTGGACATCTTGAGGAGATTGCTCGACAACCTTCTGGTTAAATGCCAGACAATCCACAATCAGATTGGGATATTCCTTAGTTGATGCCAGAATGTACCCATTTCCTTCTTCCTTTGCTTTAGTCAGCCAGGGTTCCCAGACAACTGCTGCATCCACTTGACCCGCAATAAATGCAGCACCAGCTTGAGCAGTTTCCATATCGAAGGTTTCCAAGTCGTCCAGACTCATGCCATTTCGTTGTAATAAAGCTCGCAGGAAAAACTCACTAGGCAAACCCCGTTGAAAGGCAACCTTTTTACCTTTTAAATCCTGAAAACTTTCAATGGACTTTTTAGCAACGATGCCATCGCCACCTACAGATTCATCGATCGCCATGACAGTCGTAGTTTCTAGACGATTGCCAGCAGAGAGGACGAAGTAGTCAACAGGAGCAGCCAGGGCATCGACTTTTCCTGATTTCAGAGAGCTATTGCGTTCGGCAAGACCTGTGATGACTGTTAATTCGGGTTGAATGCCGACTTCCTTAAAAAACCCCTTTTCTTGAGCAAGGTAGAGCGGTCCGAAACCAATCCAAGGTCCTAAGCCAATGCGATAGACCTGCTTGGTTGACTGAGGCTGACACCCTGAAATGATAGAAAATACTGCGACAACTGTCGCCAGTATCAACAAGACGCTTCTCTTGAAGATTCTTCTTTTCTTCACTTACCGCTCCTAAAAATTTCAATAAGTTATACATACTTCAAAAATAATTGTTCACTTAAATAAGTCACAATCCAGCACTAAAATTTATGCAAAATACACAATATTTAATAAATTAAGAGGTTCTGCTGACTCTCTCATCTGTTCCTGCCTCAATGTCGGGTAAGATTGGTGGGTCGCCCATCCTCTACATTATTTCTGAATGCGGTAAATAACCAAATACCTAGAAGCAAATATCTTCGGTTACTGATTCGGCAGGAATACTGTTTTCCTCAAATTCTTGTTTGAGAGAATGAGTATGAAACTGCACGTTAGCTGCTAAAACATAGAGAGAATTTTGCCATTCTCCTGTTTTCTCATCTTTATAGCTGCCACCTGCTAATTTACCAGTAACGGTAATGGAATTGCCTTTGAGAACATACTCGCTGAGGTTATGAGCTAGTTTACCATATGCTCTTATCCAGAGGAAGTTAGTAGTTTCCTGCTTCTGTCCCTGTTGGTCGCGATAGAATTCGGTATGTGCTAATAGTACACTCGCACAACGACCATCTTCAGACAGACGGACATCAGTAGCGGTATTGCCTGAGATGATAACGGTATTAGTAATCATGGTGATTTTTTCCTTGTAGAATTGTTCTACTGGAAATAGCTGCGATCGCAGCCTTTTGGAGATGTTTTTGAGCAAGCAGAAAAATTCTAGGGGTAAGTTTTTAAGTTGATGTGTCGCTTTCTCCAGCTTGGCTAAGAGCAAAATTAATCACGCTTGCACTTAACCGAATACCTCTGTTGAGCATTCGTTCAATCGCTTGTCGGATATTTACAGGATAGCCTTCCTGTTTGGCACGCAGCAAAATACCAATTGAACCCGTCAGAGACAAACCGCTAAGACGTGCAATTCTTCTACCGACTGCCTCATCAATACAAACAGTTTGAATATTTTTATTCAAAGCCAATTGAATTACAGCAGCTTCTCCTCTGTCTAAGGAATTGAGTAGTAAAGTTGAAATATTTATAGGTTGTTGTTGTTTTTGTAGCCAATTGGCTTCCTGAAATTCGGCGATCCGGGAGCAATCGCAAAGTTATTAGAACCCCCAGTACGAATTTCCTGACAGACTTCAAAGGGAACTAAAACCTCTTTGTAGAGAAAACGCAAAATGTTTAAATCCCCATTAGCAGCAACAAGAGCAATCAAGGGGGATGTATTGATGACAATTTTTTCAGTTTTAGGCATTCTCTAGATCTGATAGTAGTTCCTCTTCGGTTAGATCGATCGTTGGTACTCCATAATCTTTTAATTTGAGCAGAAAGGATACTCGATCTACACCGACTAACTCAGCAGCCATTCCAGAAGATATACGTTTCATTTCAAATAGTTTGACTGCCATTGCCCATTTTGCCTCTTCTTCAAACTGTTGTCTGCTTTTTTGCAGAGCATCTGGTAAGGTTTCTGGATAATCGATCTGAAGTTGTAGTGGCATTGTTTTGATGATGGTTAAGAAGGTAAACTTTACGGGATTAGTAGATAGCCTAGCTTAAAATTACTTCTTCAGAAGACAAGTTGGAAGGCTTATGCCGTTTGAAGTATTTCTCGAACAATAAATATATTGCTAGGTTCTTCTTTTAATCGCTTTTCGATCTGTGCTTGGAGGTGTTTAACTGAAACCTTTTTGCGATCGACACTTTGTTTAATCTTAAGAGCTTTACAGATTTGGCGACGAGTCTGGGGAGTTAGTTGCTCAATATCGATACCAGGAACAAGCGTTTGTTCTTGCTGTAGTACCAAAATCTCATCTTCTAAGTTCTCACCAACGGAATCAATTTCCTGAAACATACGCTGTAATTGTTTTTCAATTGGTTCAACAGATTCTGCATTAGTACTTAATGGAGTGTAGAGAAAGTAGCTGGCAAAACAGAAATAGACAACAAAAAGAACAAAACCAAAAATCATATTTTCCATATTTAACATCCTTGAAGCAAGTAGTGGATTTTGTAGAGAAGCTTGCTTCAGTTGAAAATGCTGCGAAGCAGATGGCTGTGCAGAAGAGTGAATTAATGACTAATGATATTTTTGAATTTTGAATTCATAATTTTGAATTGGAGTGAAGCGACTGTCAACCATAAATTGTCGCCGAGTCCATAATTGTGAACCATAAAATGACTATGAGTTTTTTAGAACTTTCTGTCAAAGATATGGTTCACTTTTTTTGTTTACTTAGCGATCGCTCTTTTTGAGCTAAAACGGGATTGAATCCAAGTCTCGCTCCTGTTCCTCAACCTCTGTAGCTGAAGCCTCTATAGTATGGAAATTAGAAAGCTCTCCAGTTAGTCGAGGAAGCCTCTCTCTCAAAGCATTATCTACCCGATACTTGCCTTCATTAATCTCCTCAATCTGAGTAATCACCAGAGTTAAAGGAACGTCTGGTTGCATCTGATAGCCTGAATCGAGAAGAATCTGACTATTTCCCTTTGCCCAAACAGCAGCACCCGATGCTAGATGAAGTTTGTAGGAAGTACCGTACTCACCTTCGCTTTGAGAGATAGCTTTAACTTCCCACTCTCCTAAACCTAATTCGTGCATTTTGATAGTTTGAGTGGGAACTTGAGCGAGAAAGGGAAGAATCGATTCTTCGTTAATTAAAGCAGCTTCAATATCACTAACAGAAATACTATTATTTTGAGTATCCAAGCTGACTCGGACTTTGAAGACTGTTTTATTCTTACCTACCAAGGATATTGTTGCTATTGGATAGGCTTTACCGCTTGCATCTTCCTTGGTTTGTACCGCAATCATTCCTTTTAGTTCGCCGACATGAAAGCGATCGCCTTTCTGTTCGATGGGAGCTACATTATTACCAATCCTCAACACGATGAGATCGCCATCTCGAAAGATTGCTGGTCCATAAATTTGTTTGGGTATGCTCTTATCTGCTTTAACTAAAAGAACTCGGTCTTCGTCATAGTCAGCTTGTTTATCGATACCAGAAGCAGTTAGTAATAGTTGCAGTCCTATCTGTTCGTTTGGAGGTAGAGAAGATAGGGCAACATCGTTCCAAACTTCGCTTAAATCTTCTCTTAAAACTATACTGGGGAAATTTTCTTGTTCAAATTCAAAAGTTTGAGCGGTTTTGTTTCTAGAGGTTGTATCCATAGAAGAAAAAAAGAAATATCGCTCAACAGTGAGAGCGTAAGCTCATAATGAGGACAAGGCTGCCGAAGAAACCTCGGAAGGGGCTGTGACTCGAACCGAGTTCGAGTCCTTGTACGCCCCGTCAGCGAGAGGATGTCCGTCACGAGAACAATATTTTCAAACCAGATTAGAGTTGTATTTTCCGATTATTTAGTCTTTCTCCGACGTTTGGGAGCATTCTTAAATCTCACCTGATAGCCTATTTCCACAGTAGCGATCGCATTTAAATCTTCTCCAGCTTCATGTGCTGCTAAGATCGCATCTTTATCGGCGAGCCATTCCGTTCGCTGATATCGAAATCGAGTAGGGAAATCGCGATCGCTAGGGGGAAGATTGAGGGTTACTTTGGGACGACTATTTTGTCTGATTTCAATGGCTTTGGTTTTACCGAGAAGATAATCGGGAATCAAACCCAAGCTATTAAGTCGAAGCAATCCTTCTTTCATAGCGTTAAGTTCGGATTCTTTACGAGAGATAATAGCATCGCACATTTCTATCAATTTTGCTTTCTTTGCTTGCCATTCATTGATTTCCAGATTTAAGTAATCGGCAGCCCAAGCATAACCATCTACTTTTTCTTCTGTTGCCTCCAATAGCCACGACCGCAGTTGAACCATTAATTCATCAGGTGGGGCGTTCTCCATGATTTCTGCTAGTTGTGCTGCCTCAAAACAGAGTTCTCGCAAAGTCATTTGTTTGAACTGAGTTTCAAGCTCGAATGGTGTAAGTTCTTCAGTGGTTGTCATCAAATTAAAAGTTGTTAAATCGAGATAAAGAAATAGCAGCAAACCTAGATTTACTGCTAGAAAATGTTTGAATTAATTGGATGATAAATTACAAGTAAAATGCTCGATCATCCTGTAAATACATCTGGCAATCTTTCCAGTCTTTTTCTAGATATGAAGTAGGAGAGACTGGCTTGTTTGTTCCGTAGTTTTTGTATTAGTTGATTTAGATTTGATGTTTTTTGCTTGCATGAGAATAAACTAATTAATGCTTATTCTCAGAAAATTGCGCGAGCAATTTAGGATAAATAATTTCTTAATTTGTCATCAATGCAATCTCCTATTCGTCTGCTAAACTATCCCTTTTATGTCTAGCGATGATACCTTCGGCTTCTCTATCATAACTATCTGCTAGTTCTCTCAAAGTAACTGCCAATCGCTGATAACCTGCATTTTCGGCATCTTCGGCTTTTTGTCGATATTGATTAGCAAGCTCTCGCTCTGGTTTTCCAGTGGGATCGACCCAATAAGCACCGCGTGAGTTGAACATTTCTGTTTTAAACCCTCTTCGCATATCTTCTGCATCTCTTGCATTCAGCGCATCGGCTACGGTACGGTTCAGCCACAGCCCATTGCTGTCAGAAGGACAATGGATCAGTACCTTTCCGATCTCGATGAGTGCCACCTCCAAATGTCCTGACTCTTTACAACTCTTCTTCACACGCTGAAGCCAGTTTAAAAAATGAGTATCGTTGAAACTGCCCTCTTCTTGCATTCCAGGTGGCGTGCGCCACTCATGAAGCAATCGCCAAGCATTTGATGCAATCGCCTTTGTGTCTTCAGATGGCTTATGGCTAGTAGCATCAATTTTTTTCGAGCGATAAATCAAACGAATAACCTCGCAGAAAAATTCTGGCTCGCTGGAAAGCCGACTTTCTAGCAATTTTGGGGCAGCCCCATGATGACGATCTAACAATGGCAAGTAAGCCCATTCCACACGAAAAAGATCGTCTGGGATAACTTCGGGGTTCTCTTGTAGCACTTCAATGATTTGAACTATTTGATACGCATCTGTTGAAGAGGACGACTCTGATGAAGTCAAAGCAGCAAGTAAGGCTCTTACACATTGATCTACATTAATTATTTGTTTGTTGTAGCGCATCATATTCAAACAACTAATTGCAGCATGAGGTCTTCCATGTTCGATCAGCTTATCTATAGCCATTTCTAATTCACCGTCTGCCTGATAGGGATTTGCATTGGTTTTTGACCAGTATTCGCCCTGTGAGTCCTCAATCCACTCGGCTGCACGTTCCCACGTTTCTTTTGTAAACGGCAGGAAGCTGAGAAATTGACCGACTTGTTCTGCACTCCAGCCTGACTTGTCTAAGTTATCTACCCACGACCAACCAGTATTACGGTAACGGCTCCAGATATATCCACTTATCAAAAATGAAAGTTTGCGATTTTCTGATAATAGATATGTTGGCAGCAAAACTAAATCGATTTCTTTGTTAGAAACACATCCAAGAAAATACCCAACTCGTTCTGACGACTCAACAGCTTGAGAAAATCTAATTACCGAATCGATACCGCCCAGCTTCAAGATTTCACTTACAGCTTTTTGGCGACGTTCGTCGAGTTTTTTTCGTCGATCCTCCCAGTTGTCATTCTCCTCATAGATGTCAATGTCATGATTGGAAAATAAAAGTTGATAGAGGTTCAGAGGATTTGTTGGTGCCAATTTGTCGGAAACCGCCTCAATGGCAGATAGCAAATCAGCATTCAACGCCCATTGAGCTTCAGAAAAACGCCGATGTTTAGAGGTGAATTGTGTTAGTTTGTCCCAAAGACACAAACGCTCATCTTCAGGTAGACCTGTCACGGGATCCGACGACAAAACCTCAAGTAAGCGATCGAAAGAAGGTTTGGGAAGATTATCAAAACGATCGATAAGTTCGCCAAGCTTTTCCATATCATGATTTGCCATTGAAACAGCAAGTTCTGCATAAAATGATACCTGTTCCCAATATTCCTGCTGAGTAACACCTTTTTCCCAATCTTCAGGTATAGTGTTACGCCATGACGGCTTATGTGACCCCATGGAAGTCTGGTGCTGATTGGGTAACAGGCTGATGATGAGTTTCCAGGCAATCTCAGGACATTCTTTGAGGAGTGTTTGAACCGCAACTTTGCGCTTTTCAATTGACGCGATTGTTTGCGGAAACCATGGCAGCAAGATTGTTGACAGTGAATTAGCAGGTCTGTTTGCCCATTTCCCACCCAAATCGTGGCTGGCAAGTTCGCCAAGGATAACGCAAACACGAACCAAATATTTCTCATCCCATGCGAGTCCTTCTAACGCCCAAAGCAGTCCAGTCATATAATTGCCTCCAGTGATGCCATCGCCTTCCTGAGAGAAAAGTTCATCGAATGGACAAGGAACTAAACGCAACGCATTTTCTACTTTATCCAGAAACTCACTCGGTGCGGCCTCTGCCAATATGGGAAGTAAGCTATTTAAGCTGCCCCACAATACCCAATCCGCATCAGTAAATATTTCATAAATAGCCAGGAAAACCGTGTTTTCAGCCTTTCTCTGCGAGCAGTTGACCAAATCACTCGGTCTGCTGCCGAGTAAAGCCAAACCTTCGGCTATTCCTTTTCTCAGTGATGGCGAGTGTGTCAGTACTTTTCCCTTAATACTTGCCAAATATCGTTCTTCTGGGGGAAGCTCGAAAGAAGGATCGCGTTCGGTCAGAACAGTGACGACACATTCCTTAAAAATATCTATGTTTCTATCGAATATACGCGAACTCAGCGCGACCCACAAACTGGTGCGTTCGTTAATCTTCCAAAGTCCATTTTGAAGCGAAAATGGGCTACCTTCAACGTGAAGAACCTCTCTGGCTTTTGACACCCAAGTCGAATAATTTTCGCTTGTTACCTTGCTTAAGATTGAAATGTCTGCTTCGTTTTTCTCATTCCATGAGCCGATCAAATTAACTAAGGCTATATCGGTAGCGTACTGATGCTTACTCCAGTCTATTTTTTCAGTTTCAATGTGAGTTACTGTTAATTCTGTTGGAATGTGTAAAAAGACAGGCTGTTTGAAAGCTTCCCTTAAGTCTTCTGGAAGCTTTTCAAGCGTGATTGTCCCTCCATCTTGATTCCAAGTCTGAACGATATCAACAACACGAGACCAGAGCAACTGAGGGCTTTGTTGGTTAAACTGCGAAATATGGGAGTGAAGGAGAGACAAAACAACACCAACCTCTTTTCCAAGATCGTATCCAAGCAGGTGAAAATGATTGAGAAATGAGTAAAGTTCGTCTTTTGTAACCTCGGTGTTATTATTGGCAAGTTTTAAGTGATGTTGAATAGCTTTCAATTTTTCAACACTTTTGGCAGGACTGAAGTTAGCCTGTTCAACATTCCTGAAAAACTCATCTGCATTCTTGGTATGCTTGGCTTGATTCAACAACCACTGCACATTATGATAATCTGTTGCGTTCAGAGGGCCAGTAATAAGTGCAATAATATCTTTGCCTTTCGTAAAAACCTTCGGATTACTGAAGTCACTCCAGGCTGCCTTAATAACTTCTGAAAAAATTGAATCCTTCTGAGTAATGCCAATCGAATTTTTAACTTGACCGAGCAGTTTTCTTCTTTCTTTAGAGTCAGCATTCTCAACAAAGACAATCAGATCGTCAGTTTCAAATCCGTCAATTTTTCCTTGAAGATTTATTTCGGTTATAGGCCAGCACGGTAGGCTAGGGGCATATCCACCAGTCAGCATTAACACAACATAGGATGCCTGAACATGGGCTTCAAAATGTCCGCCGCCACCTCCAGTAGAAAAAGGATTACTAAGCTGCTTGCTTTTCTTGGTCATTTAGCCGCTCTCATTGTGCTGCCCAACTATTTAAGACTGATATTTTATGGATATTTACCTTATTTAGAGTAATATCAAGAATTATTTTGTCTATTACCCCTGATTAGTACAATATCCAGAAATTATCTAGACATTATTCGATTCAAATGGCTGCACCATCTTAACTTTTAGTATTTTCATTTAACACTGTTTCTTAAGAATTTCTAAAAAAATTAATAACATCTGCTGACGGCTGGCAAGGAGCGCAATTACGTTGGTTTGAATCGGTTATTCCTCTGTTGCAAGAACATCTTAAGTGTTAATTTCAACTTAGCTTAAAAATTAAGCTTTTAAAAAATCTTCTACTTCAACTTGAGCTTGTTTCAAAATATTCCTTAAAGTTCCTTCCCTAATTTCTCTGTGATGCGGAATTGTAGTTCTTAAGTTGGTAACAGGATTAATCCAAATTTCATGGTCGCCTTTACCAGAACGATAAAATTTAAACCCAAGTTTTCGCATCTTTCGAGTTACTTCTTGATAAGAAAAACCTGCTAATCTACCCATTAAACTTCGATAATTAGAGGATATTCAAACTGTTGTGGCATTACTTGAAAATTTGTTGTAGCATTTTCTTTCTCGCGATCGAGTTCTAAAAGATGATGAGCAAGAATCTTCTGCTATAGCCACGGCTTCCTCTACCGTATTTCCTTCTGCAACTAATCCCTGTATATCATCACTAGTTGCCACAAAATATTCTTGTCCCTGTTCTTCAAACCTTTCAATTCTTAGTTTAATAATTGTTTTCATCAATTTTAAAAACTTTTATAGCTGTATTAAGTTTAACCTTTAAAACTTTTGTAGTAAGGAAAAACCCCACTACAAAAGCAAAATTACTTATCGATCGTTATCATCACCGTTTGTACGCCAGTCGGTCGAAAAGAAGTCGCAAAAGAGAGAAGCGGTAGTGCTTCGACTTCTGCACCTATATCCTCCAACCATCTTCTAAACTCTTTATATGGTTTGCGATGGTTAAAAGTAATACTGTTGGAAGCAATAGCAACCAATCTACCTCCTGGCTTTAACCAATAATGGGCTTGTCGAATGTGCAGACAATCAGAACCTTTGGAAAAAGGCGGATTCATGATTACCGCATCAAATCGGGGTTCTGGTTTCAGTTCCAGAAAATCAGCTTGAATGGTCTTAAAACCTTTAAGCTGGAGAATATCTACTAGAATTGGTTGAATCTCAATACATTCGACAATTCCACCATTTGCTTGAATAAACTGAGCCAAATCTCCCTTTCCAGCATTAGGTTCCAAAACTCGAATCGCCATCTTTAAGATTCGCTCTTTCTATCAAGAGACGGCAAATTTTCTCAGGTGTTGGAAAGAAATCTTTGATGGGTTTGCCAACTAGATTCTGTTCTCTACGTCTAATTTCCAGTTCCCTGTTATCAATCTGCGGTGGTGCGTACAATTCCTCTAAAGATGAAAGTGCTTCTTTGAGTCGAGCGACATTATATATTCCCACTTTTTGCAGGATAGCTCGCTTATCTGGATAATATTCACTGACAAATAAAGCCTCGATCACTGCCTCAAATTGTTCTGCTGTCTTAGTTTTCCATCGCTCGATTTGCAGTAGAGTTTCCAGTTGAATTTTACTCTTAATGGAATAAAGCACAGACGGTAAAGTTCCTGCTTCTGCTGCATCCGCCATACCCAATAACCAGCCTTGGATGTGAGCCAACTGCTCCCCTTGCTCTCTCATCGATTCGGCAATTTGGATTCTCCTTCGAGTCGGATTTTGCCTGGAGATGGCTGGATCGAGATAGTAATTTATACTATGAGTCATTGATTCGGCTAAAGCTCTAAGTTGTCGAGCTTTAAAGGGGTCGGGAATAGGCAGTAATCGAGTAGTGGTAGTGTTGGGAGTAAGATCGAAGATAGAAAGTTGCATTTATAAACTTGCGTAATAGTACAAAGATGCGATCGTGATTCCTGTTCCTCTGAAGGAATGCCATTTATAGGCACATTCCCCAGGTTTGTATTTACTGCTGTGCTGACTCCACTGCTCCCAATAAGTTAGTAGTCCCTCATCCACTGATTTAAGAGCCATACCGACAGCAATCCAAGAATGGTAAAGATCTGCCCATTCACCTCGAATTCGCCTCAGTAAGTCGATCGCTGTTTGTGTTTCCTCTCGATCGGAGTAGGAGTATCTTGGAGAAACAGATCTTCGAGGTTGTTTAGTCAGATTAACCAACCACTCTGGCGCGGTCAGGCGAAGCCTGGCACTGCGTGACCGCTACTTCTCGTTTTTGAGGATGACACAGCTATTGATAGCCTTTGGTAATAGGATGAATAGAAGGAGGAAGAACGGATATACAACCAATTCCCCGAATTTCTAGATTGCCTAGTTTACGGGTTCTAATAGCAGCAGGCATTTTGAACAAGTACTGGCAATGTCCAGTTCGACCAGAGGAAAAAGCAATAGTCGGAGGTAAAGTTTCGCCTCCATAAAGACTATTTAATTGTTTTCTACCTGCCAAACCATCTTGGTCTAGGGCGATAAAATAATGAGGGGCAACTCCTGTAAGTAATCCATATCCCGAAGGACGAACCCGATAGCGATCGCCAGATTTATTCAGAACCCAGATAATCCCTTCTCCTCGTTGCAGTTGTCGAGCTAAGATTGGTGGAGTCAGTGGAGACGAAAGCCAGTTATAACCTAGAGGACGCTGATTGGCATCAACAGGGACAACTGACCAATCGGAAGGAAGCAGCAAAAGATTTGTAATTAAGCGATCGACTACTTCATTACTCATTGTTTTTTAATCGGCATGAGCAAACATTTAGTTTGAGGAGGCATGGGATCGCTTAAAAGTGCAGGTTGGTCTGCTTCATTGAACTGAATCAGGATTTTACTCGCCTGCATATGACGGAGGATGTCTGTGAGATATTTGCAATTAAAGTAGATACTAAAAGCATCTCCTTCAATATCAGCAGCAATAGTAGTAGTGCCTCGACCGCTATTACTACTACTGGTAGAAAGAACCACTTGTTTGCTTTCTGGTACAAGCTCGATGTTGACCAATCTGTCTTGTTCGTGAAAAAGGGATACTCTTGCCAGTCCACTTAAGAAAGAAGCGCGATCGACGTAGAGCGAGCGAGAGAACTTTTCGGGGAAGAGTTGCTGATATTTGGGATAGTCTCCTGCTAAGAGTCTTCCAGTCAAGCTAAATTCACCTAACACAAAAGTAATGCAACTATCCCCATCTACAGATATAAAAACTTCTCCTGCTGGCAGTTTATCTAATGCCCAACACAACTGCTTTAAAGCATCGGCTGGAACAGTCATTTCTCTGATGCTTTCTGATATTCTGGTTTGAGAGATACTGACCGCTAATTTGTGACCGTCGGTAGCTGCTAATTCTAAAATGTTGCCCAGAGTAAAGTGAACCCCTGCAATAATTTGTCTGGTTTCATGAGGGGCTGACTCCGCCGCTCGTAGGCGGAGCTTGTACGCCCCGTCAGCAGCAGCATAAAAGGTCTTTTTCAGGGCAGAGTATAATTGTTCGCTATTTACTGCAAAATTCTCTTTACTGATTTGATTGGTTAGTTCGGGAAATTCTTCGACGACGGTAGGTAGCGCAAACGAACCGTATTCTTCTGCATGAAGACTAATTTCTGTCTCTGAGCCAATTCTGGTTAAGGTAAGTTCTCCTATACCTAAACGCTCTAAAAGACTATTGAGCTTGTTGGAGTTTAGTAAAACAGTTCCTGGTTCAATTACTTCAGCTTCAAAACTGGTAGTAATGGTAATTGCAGAGTCCGTACCTGTCAGGGATATTTTGTTAGAAGAAGAATCTGCTAGCAGTTTTAGATAGGAAAAAATGGGGTTGACTGCTTTAGGACTAATAGCGCGACTGGCTAGAGTAGTATGTTCTTTAAAGGTTTGAATATTGAGAATAGCTTTCATGACGAGCGTTCTTTGATTTTTCGTTCATCACAGAGCCGTAAGGCTCGCTCGTCGAAAAAGTTTTAGTTCCACATTTTACACCTAAATAAATAGGCTTGGAGATACTTTAAAATAATCCCCTAACTTCTTAGCCTGCTCCTTGCTAATCGCACGTTTGCCATTAACGATCGCTGAAATTAATCCTTTCGATTGACTGATAACTCCAACTAGATCGGTTTGTCTGGTACCACTGGCTTCTAGGAGATGTTGCAAAATTTCATGTGGTGGAGTTTCGCTCCATTCTTTCAAGTTATAACGTTTTTCTTCATAGTCTTCGATCAGCCTCACTAACAACCTAAACAATGTCGTTTCTTCAGGAGTGCGATTGTTTTTTTTGGCAATTAGTTTTTCTGCTACTGCAAGGTAAAGATTATATTCTTCTTCGGTTTCAATAATTTTTGGGATGAGTGAGACTTCAGCCCATAGCTTAAAGTAATCTTCTCGATTAATAGTAGGGATCATTTTTCCAATATTCTTTATCGTATTGAGCATGGGTTAGAAAATACTTGAAATAAGCTACTTGTTCTGAGTAATCGATGTCCAGGATGAGACGATACTTATTCCCTTTAATGTTGAAAACGGTAAAGTTTCCAACTGCTTCGGCATCTCGGTAAACCTGCTGCACATCGATTAAGCTTTGCCAGCGTGCTTGGTTAATCGTTTTACAAAATATTTTGATAGCGTTAACCGCATCGGGGTATTGGGATGCTGCCTCTTTTAGCTTTCCTGCCGAAATTAAGTGCATTAGAACTTTTTTTGATTGGGTTCTGTTCTAGCAATATTGCTGAATTCATAAACTTTAAAAATATATTTGTTTAAGTTTTCAAAATGAAAACCTACTGGCTATGTTTACATATTGAAAACTTTTTGTCAAATCAATAACAATCACAAAATTACATTAGTTTTTTAATGAATCAGCCACAGTTAGCGAACCAACCAAGAGCAAAAAGTGATGTGTCGATTAATAATTTATGTTAAAACTCGATCTTAGTCAGAGCTAGCAAACCTTTGATTTAACGCACATAGTTGACTTTCCGAACAACAGTGATGGCATTACTCACATTTTCATCCAGGTGGAACTTAATCCTTTGTGACATTTCGTTCCCTTAATTTTTGTTGGAGTAGGGAAGGAGTTTTTTTGGCTAACTCTTGGGCAAATTCTTCGCTTTCTTGAATGTTTTGTCTGATTTCTTCTAAGTGGTCGTGATAGTAAGCCAAAGCAGCATAGACATCTGCCAAGGTAATACTGGGATAATGATAAATAATTTCATCGGGAGAAAGTCCCATCATCTCATGCCAGATAACAATATCTTGCACCCTAATTCGATGCCCTGCAATACGAGGTTTACCTCCACATACTCCAGGGGTAATTTCAATATGTTCTGAAATAACAGATACTTGAGTCATTCTTATTCTCAGAGAGTGAAAACTTTATTAATTGAACACCACCATCTCTATTTTAAATTTATCGATTCCATAGCGAGAATAAATAAATTTTCTGTCGCTATGGATTAAGATTTAGGATTTTTCAAGAACTAAAACACTTCAAATTCACCAAAAGCAATATCTTTGCGAATTAGCTCCCACTCATCAAACCAAACCATCTCTTTCGTTCCATCTAGACAACGGATACCATAACTCCAGTAGGGATTTTCTAACAAAAGTCCCGATTTATTTCGGTGTTCGACTAATTCAATCGCGCAAACCTCAAACAAATCGAGATTTTCTTGGGGGTTTAGTTTATGGGTAAGACAATATTCCCGTTGTTCGTGTTTAACTACCAAATCTCCCCAAACAAAATCTGGCTCTTTGTAGCAATAATCGCTCCCAGCAGGTAATTGTTTGGTGATTTCGACTGTGAGGCGATATTCGTTAGACTCTTCTTCTGGAACTGTGCGGTATTCGGGATAACTTACACCAAAAGCTTCAACATATTGAACTATTTCTTGTGTCATAATTGGCTTTGAGTATAGAAAAAAGAGAACGATTCACAGCAAGCAATGAGTAAATCGTTCTCTCTACTATTTGGCGCAAGCCAACAAAAGTTCTCCTTTTTCGATGAAAAATGATGCAGTTAAGAATTTCTTGGTTGGTTAATCTTAAAGAAAGAAATAATCGAGATATTCATCCCCATCGTCATCATAGTGTTCTGTTAAAAAATCTCTAAACTCTGTTCTCAATCCTTTTAAATCCTTGAATAAAGATTCAACTGGATAGATGAATAAGGCTTTTTGTCTGGAATAATACCAACAAATTTTATTGATGTAATATTCATTTTTCCAGTCCATCAGCACGTAAGCTATTTGTTGCCAAAAATGTTGTTTGGTCAGGGGAGATTTTTTTAGAGTAGTAAAGCATTTGATTAGCATACCGTCTACAATTTGTTGGGCATCGGCAGCAAGATAATTACTACCAATAAAAGTAGGATTTAAAAAGTATTTACTTCCTCTCAAACCACTATTATTTACATCCCAAACTGATGGAATTAGAATCAATTAAATTAACCAAATCTTCAACCATGACAGCAAACGTAATTTAGTTCTGGCTTGAGTTTGAGTTTGTTTTTATCAGGATTGATCAAAACAGTAGCTATCTCGTGATTTTCACCAGAACGATATTTCTGCTCATAAGCAGCAAAGATTAGGCAAGCTATCGCCTCTTCTTGTGTATTTTTTGCCTTGAGAAGTTTACTCACTATATTTAAATCTAGATTGTAACTCGCTACTGTTTGTTTAAACCTTCTGTGGAGTAAGCCCAAATGCCAACGAAAAGCATAAACAAAGGCAGTTCCAACCAGGGCAAAGTCTTTAATTTCTCCTGATGGTTTGATTATATTGGTTCTATCCATTTGTTCATTGTGATTTTTAATTAAGCGATTTCCTCCTTTTGATTGTTTGGATTCAAACCATTGATACAAAGGGCTGTAGGGATTGTTTAATTCTCTAGTTAAGCTGGTCATTTTTTTTTCTCTCTTAATTACTGTCTTGCTGTTGAGCTGAAATTAAGTAATTAGCCGCGCTAGTTGCCTTCCCTACTGCTTGAAAGAAGGCTTTTTTATCACCTTTGAGGATAGATAGCCAACTGTCTAAATAGGCTGCATGATGCTCTAATTCGCTGTTTATGCCCAGCTCTTTAATTACAAACCATTGCCGCACCTAATTCAGCGATTAATTCTTCAAACCCATAAGCTTGAGAGCCAAACTGAGTAATCAGAGAGCGATCGCAACGTGTAGAATGTCCCGTCCAGTGGACAAGTTCGTGCATATAGGTGGAGTAGTAGGCACTGGCGTTACTAAAATCTCGATACATGGGCATTCTGATGGTATCCGTCCCTAGATGGTAACAAGCTACATCTCCCCCAAACTGCGTGGTGGGATTATGCCCAGCAATAAAGTTCTCAGCTACTTCAAGACGTGGTTCGTTGTTAGTCGAACCATTTGTGAAAGATAATTTCTCAATGAGATCCTCAATCTTATTCTCGCTCTGGGAGTCATCCAAACACGCTACATTGAAGATATTCATCCACTTGAACGCAGATACGAATTCTTGAAGAGTTTCTCCAGTTTCGGGGTCTTCAGTCTCTTTTATATTCGTGCCTCCCCATCTAATCCACGTCGATTTCGAGCCTTTTTTGACAGTCCAACCTTGCTTTTTGGCCCCTGCAAAACCAACAAAGAAGGGCTGCTGCCAATCATGGAGAATCATATCGATCGCACACAAGATTGGATTAATGCCTTGATATTGATGTCCAGTAATAAGGTTTTGATAAGGAGTAGAGTGCCAGGGTTTTGCCCAAGGTTTTACTCCTTGTTCGATTAAACCGATTAGTTTATTGGTGACGAGTTGGAATTTGTCTGAAGCTCGATCGTGTTGTTGTGCCATTATATGCAGTCAATTGATTACACATAATGGCGAACGTAAGTTCGATTAAAGTAACGAGATCGCTATTAAATAACAAGGCAAGCTAGAATCCTTCATTCCCTGTTTGAGTTGGCACTGCAAGTCAAATAAAGCAATGGTGACACGAGATAATCTAAGAGTATTAGTGCGAACTACTTCTTGTCTGAGAAAATAGCACTGCTTAGGATTTCCAACTCCAGATGCTTTAGCTAACGATAAATTATCAGTAATCCCAGCATCAATCGCCGCTTTGAATTTGAGCCAAAGAAGGAATTTATAGATTATTCCTCCTAAAATCTTTAGAGGTGGTTCGTTACGAGCGAGCAAAGAGTGAGCTATTTGATAAGTTACAGCAGTATTCTCATCTAAGATCGCATTGGCTAAATCAAACGCATCATCGGTAAGATTGGGAATGAGTTGTTTAACTTCAGCTAAGGTAAGCATTCCCTCACCCCGACAGGCTAACAACTTCTCCAATTCGGCTTGCATTCTAGCCAAGTCATTACCAACAGCAGAGGCAATATACTGCACTACTACTGGTGGTAATTTTATTCCCAAAGCTTTAGCACGACTCTCAACTTGGCTATGTAATTTGGGTTGTTCCCAATTAGGAATCGGCTCGAATTGCTTGTATTCCCCAATTTGTTTGAGATATTTAGCTACAGCAACTCTGCCATCAAGAGAATCGAGATTGAAGATCAGGATATTATTGGATGCAGACTCGATCTGAGTAACAATCTCCAAATCGGTCTTTTTCAAAGTGCTACCAGAACAAATAACGAGACTTTTATCGCAGAAAGCAGGTGTATTGGCACAGAATATCGCTTGTTGCAGTTCATCGGTGCTAAACAAATGAACGTTCATTGCTACCCAATTAGGATCGAGTTTGGCTTGCTGTGTTTCGATAAATTCCTGTTTTTGTTGGCAATCGCCAACAGTTAGAATGTAAATAGGCATATCATTCAAGCTCGTCAATGATTTCTTCTAACTTCCAGACAATTTCTTGCAGTTTTTCGGCATTGTTATTGGTGTTTTCTTCACTTGCCTCATAATTTGCTTCTTGTAAAATCGAGAGTGCATCGGACAGATTTTCTCGCATTGTTTGTTTATCCATATAAATAAATTCTCTAAAAAACTTTTAAATAGCCAGAGATAATAGCGTAGTCTGCAACCACAAATGAGAATTGGAAGAAAAATCAATCCGCTTCTGGGCTGCTTCTAGTTGTTGAAACCCGGCCATCAGTGTATCGGTATCGAGTTGTTGGGCTAACAACTTCAGAATGGGAAATGATAGAGAACTCGATAGACGTAACTCACCTTCGGTAATCGATTTGTGTTCCTTGGTAATGGTAATTGCCAATAAATCTTTCCAAGTAGCCAGAATTGAGTTAAACACTTGTCTGGCTTCAATTCCTCGTTCGTTTAGTTGTTCGGTTAGAGTCAGTAGAGAATGAATCTGCTGGTTTAACACTGCCTCTACAATCGCTTGTAGCAGAGTAGGAGAAATATCCCCTCTAGCTCGATAAACCTGTTCGACATCGATATTTTCTTTTAGGGCTGATAATTGATAGAGTAGTTGGATGCTATCGCGCATTCCTCCCTCACTGCTGCGAGCGATTTCAAAGAGTGCTTCGTCTGTAATTTGAATGTTTTCTTCCGCAGCAATACTGGTTAACCTTGTGGTTAGCTCTACAACACTCAATCGATTGAATCGTAAGTGCAGACAACGGCTGATAATAGTATCTAGAAGTTTGTGGGGTTCTGTGGTTGCTAAGATAAACAGAACGTTAGGATTTGGTTCTTCTAGAGTTTTGAGAAAGGCATTTTGTCCGGCGCGACTGAGCATTTGAATTTCATCGAGAATAAACACTCGATAGCGTCCGCTAACAGCTACTAACTTCGATTGGGCGATTAGATCGCGAATTTCATCAACGCCGTTATTACTAGCCGCATCAATCTCAATCACATCCATGCTGCTGCCATTATCGATACTGCGACAAGAGGCGCATTGACCGCAGGGATGGATAGTGGGAGTTTTAAATTTTAAACAGTTGAGAGACTTGGCTAAAATTCTGGCAGTAGAAGTTTTACCCGTGCCTCGACTGCCAGAGAAGAGAACAGCACCTGGGAGTTTATTAGAGATTACTAAATTGGTAAGAGTACGAGCAATTAAAGGTTGTCCGACGATTTGCTCTACATTATGGGGTCGGTATTTTAAATGCCAGGGAATGAATGTCATGGGCGATCTAATAAAAACAGACATTCCCCAAGGCGCGAAATGCGCCTCTATTTGAGGCTGAAGTAAATGGGATTTTTAAAAAACTCAATCAATATTTAAGAAGAGATATTATACCTAATCCCTTGATAATTATTGATTTGACTACTAGTCATCACGAAACTTTGAGATGTTTAAGAGATTCCTCCTCTGACATACATAGTGCTAATAGATGAGATTTTGCCAAAGCTGGCAAGGCATGAACAATCTTGAAGAAAGTCGCTGTAGTCATGTCTTTATGACCATTTCTAAACTTTGACAGTTCATATTCGTCAACTCCGCTTGCTCTAGAAATATCTACAGCTTTGAGCTTATGAACTTTCATAACTTTGTTGAGAGCGTCTCTAGCATGCATATGCTTGTTTATTAGCATCAAAAGCCTTGTACATTCATATTTTTACTCGCTGTTGTGCGATTACGCAACACTTTTTTCTTGACACAACAAAAACTCCCTTGCTACAAATAATTGTGTAATAGCACAACTAAAGTCATGACTTTAGAAGAATTTATGAATTCCAGTTTGGGGGAATTAGCGAACAAAACTGGAATAGATCGTCATCGTTGGAGTCGATATTTATCTGGCAAAGTTTCTATTAATCATTCAACCTTGTGTAAAGCAGCTAAAAAACTCAATATGTCTACTGAAGATTTGCTTAAAGGTATTGAAAGCAGAATCAAAAAAAGTGCTTAAATTGTGTTTTAGCACAAAATAGTTAAAATTGTGCGATAACCAGAAAAATTATTAGTGAAATGTAGCAGCAAACCAGAATCATCAGCAATTTCAAACCAAGAGAAAAGGTAAAATCATGGGCTGGACTAAGAAACATCGAGAATTCGCCTTACAAGAAGAACTCACTCTATCTGCCATCTATCTGTGGTGTTGGCTAGCAGATCGACAAGAAGAGGGAGTAGAACAGGAAATTGATTTGCGTAAGTTTAATAAATGGGTGGCCAAACACCGCAAAAAAGGTAATTACGACCGCAAAACCCTCAAAGATGCCTTGGCTCAATTAGAAGAAGTTGGTTTAGTTAAGGTACTGAAAACCTACACTTGGAATACTCAGCGCCTCATCCTTTACTCGCCTGAATACGTTACTGAGGAAAAATCCCCAGAAAAAAATTTATCTCCCAATCCCAAACGCTCAAACCCGCGACAAATCGAAAGTTACCAAAAAACCTGTATTAAACAGCAGCAGATTCGTTTAGTAGCTCAAATTTGTCACTCAGTCGGGATCGACTACCGACCAGCGGATTTGCAGTATATTGCCGCTTATGGAGTTGAAACTGTCAAAAAAGCGGTTGAACTTTTCAAAGTTCGTTCCCTAACCTCTAAAATTAGCAATCCACCAGGATGGTTGAGGCGATGCTTGCAAAATTCCTGGTGGCTCGATTGGAACGAGGACGAAGAGCATACTCTCTTCGGTAGAGTATGCGAGATTTATGCTCAGTCTAGAGACTGGCTGATAGAAAACTACGGGACTTTACCCGCTCAATAAAAAAACAGATTCCTCCAAGTTGGACGAACAGAGGAATCAGTAAATTTACTAAATATATCTAACAGAATTATAGTCATGGATTGCCTAAAATCCAAATCAAATCTCAAATCATACCAACCTATTTCCGAACAACCCGATAAGCTTACACCGATTGATTCAACAAGAGCACCATGGAGTTGGACTAATGACTTTCGCCTGCTGGGAAAACCAGACAATAGAGAATGTGACGATATCGATTATCTCTCACAATATCTACAAATTTTAATCGAACTCAAACATAAATTGGAGGAAGATCGCAATGAAGCGATTACTATTGATGAGAACAATCAAACCAATGATTATCAGCGAGATATTCAAGAAAAAGAACGACAGATTGAGTATGTGCGCGATCGCCTACAACTATTGTCATGTTTATCTCCTCGCTTCTCGATTGCTATCGATCCAGAATTTAAAGTTCTAATTCCGCCACTGTCGAGAGAAGAGAAAGCTCAACTAGAAGCCAATCTTAGAGAACAAGGTTGTCGCGATGCTTTAGTTGTTTGGAAAGGACACAATCTACTCCTAGACGGTCACAATCGCTATGAAATTTGTCTTCAGCACGGGCTCGAGTTTCAAACCAGAGAAATAGATTTACCATCACGGGAAGCTGTCCGAGATTGGATTATTGACAATCAATTAGGAAGGCGGAATTTAACGCCAGAAATGGTGAGTTATTTACGGGGCAAGCAATATAACGCCATGAAACATTCTCATGGTGACAACCGACGAGCAAAAGCCCAAAATGAGCCTTTGCTCAATACTGCTCAACTATTAGCTAAAAAATATCAAGTGGGAAAAGAAACCATCAAACGGGATGCTAAGTTAGCCAGTGCGATTCGACCTCATTGCAGTGCTCTTAGGAGAAGATATCAAAGTTGACTTACTCAATCGCGATCTAGGCTTAACTAAAAAAGATATACACAACCTTGCCAGTATTGTCGCTCAAAAACCTGAATTCGTAAAAACCGCGATCGCTTCTTATAAAAAAGATAAATCTAAAAAGACATTAATCAAGCCTAAACCAAGAGAGCTTACAGAAGCCAAACAACCCTACGCCAACTGTTCTCAACTCAAAGTAGAAGTTGGCGATCTCGTTAAAATTCACTTAAACGATAAGTCAGACAAGGAGCTAAACTTCTATAACTCTTGCTATGCAGTTGTCACTGAAATTCGAGACTATTCTCTAAGCGTAAGAACTTGGTCAAAGGATTTGCAAGTTAGCAAATTGGATGTGGCAAAAATTGAGGAAAACGTTGGCGTTTGCGTCACATTATCACCAAAGGTTTTAGGGCAACTAATGCTTCATTTCTCTTCTCTTGAAGAAGTTATTGCTTTCGCTTCCTTACCGTCAAATATAACTTTCTGTACTAATAATCAAAATAAAGCTTAAAAAATAATTTTAAAAAAGCTCAAGTTTTTCATCGATGAACCACGAGCAACGTCTGACCAAATTAGAAAAAGAAATCAAGGAACTAAAAGAGCAATTAGTTGCTTATGGCTTATATGGTGAATGGTTACCAGTTGCTCAAGCCTCAAAAGTTCTTAAGCAATCGCCATGGGTAATTAAAAGCAAAATTAAAAATAATCTCAATATCCAACGAAATTATCATTACAAAATGAACGGAAATAGATATTTAATTAACATTAAACATTGGTCGCAGATTGATTAATTTTTTTCCAGGCTTCGTTAAAATGTCTTTCGTTAATATGTGTTAAATATTTTTTGTAGTGAACCTCTAGACTATGACCCATCCATTGAGCAACAGTTGCTGGATTAACGTTAAGAATTTCCCCTCTGATAGCATAGGCATCTCTAAAATGATAGGGGCTAGGAATTTGATATCTATTAAAACCTTGAGATATTTTTGCTCCCAGTTCTCGATTACTTTTACCCTCCGTTGCGATCTTGGGTAGTTGTCTTTGATGTAACTGCCATTTTTCTACCCAAGCTTCATTGGGCAAAGGATAAACCAGTCTATAACCTGTTTTCGTTTGCTCTTGAACGATTAATATGGGTGGATATTCATCTAATCGAGAAGTATTTAACCAGAAAATCTCATGAGGTCTGATCCCAAAGGCAGCAATAATTCCCAATACCCAACGCCAAGCAGGATTGGGTATTGATTCCCAGTATTGTTCGATTTCGAGATCGCTAGGAATATTGCGTTTGGTTGAGGGTTGATAATTGCCTTTCAGGTGGGATAAATCTATTGAGATGCCAGCAAATTTTGCTAAAGCACCATAAGCAATCGCAAACCTCAATCGTTGTCGCGAATCTGGCTGTAGAGTCAGTAAGGCTTTTTTTAATAAATCGCCGCTGATTGGTTCATCTTGCGGTAAATAGAGAAAAGGCTGAAGATAATCGTCTTTGTAATTTTTTTCTCGATTAACTGTTTTTTGACGTGTTTGCCAATAATAGTTTTCAAACTCTGTTACCAGTTTTTCTACAGTATTTTCTGGCTGCAAAGGAGTGGTTTTATCGATCTTACTCCAATCCCATCGCTCATATATCAATTCAGCTTCTAACTTTTGAGCTTTAGCTTTAGCTAATTTCACTCCCTCTTGGGTTGCTGGTAGCCCGATGGAAATGATGTATTGTTTAGGTCTATCTCCATCACCAGGTTTGGGTGGAAACGTTCCGCGCAAAGTAAGATGTTTGCCACGCCTAAATAGCTTGACTTTTTCAAGCGAAGCGTTAGCTTTTTTGATTTCTTGGTCGATCAATGATCTAAATTTGATCTAAAAATCCCTATAAAAATAGTACAACTAATCGAATTATTTAAATTATTTAAATAGATAGGTCAGGCTTGGAAGCTGGATTAGAAGCGGAGAGAGAGGGATTCGAACCCTCGTCGGGAGTGACCCCGAAACGGTTTTCGAGACCGTCGCATTCAACCGCTCTGCCATCTCTCCACAAAGCAAATAGTCTCTTCGTTATTTTACTTAAATTTGGCGAAAATCGATCGCTAACTTAAAATTTGAGGTTAGTTTTACCATTCTCGATCGAAATTAGTACCGATTCTGTTGAAAGGATGGGGATTATTGGCAACAGTTAAATCCAAACGATTCGAAGCTTAAAACGATCGTTGTCGCTATCAGGATCGTTATTAACGACAACTTCCATCGATGTTGCCACCATTTACTCAAGCAGACAAAACCCAATAGCCCATAGATAGTAAGTACCCCAAATAAAGATATGTTACCAACCGAGGGTGCACTTCCGGGTAAATTGGCAAATAATTCGACCATTTTCATTAACGATGTAGTCGGATAATATAGCATAGATCGATTAATGCCGTTCCCAAAATCGGCATTATTAAAGCTAAAACCGCACTAATCATTCCTCCTAACATCATTATTGTTACCAGTGGCGTCGTAACGATATTGACTGGGCAAACTATAAAGAGCAAAGAATGAAAGACATAAGCCAACAACGGTAACACCCATATCGAAGCTGCCACTGGAATTGCAATTGCTGTCGCGATTGTTGGCGGCAACCAAGTTAATTTTGTCTGTAAAGTTGGTAAAGTAACAATCAAACCAAAAGTAGCTAAAAAACTCAATTGAAATCCAACATCTCGAATCCATAACGGATTGAATATTAAAATGATTGTTGCGGCTAATAATAATGAACCTAAAGAGTTAACCTTGTTATCGGTAAGCATAGCAATCAAAACGCTAATACCCATTAAAGTCGCTCTGATTATTGATGCCTGCAATCCAGTTAATCCCAAATAAGTTAATAAAACTCCCAAACCAATAACTAATTGCGATCGCGAAGCTAAACGGTTGGTTAACTTTAAAACTATTCCTAGCAATAAAGAAACTTGAAAGCCAGAAGCCGCCAAAACATGAGCCAATCCAGTCTGCACAAAACTGTCTCGAATATCTAGCGGCAAATCGACTGCTTTGCTTCCCAATATCATCGAACTAACTAACTGTCCCACGGGACTTCCTAACGCCTTAAGATGAGTTCGGACGATTCTCCGTCTTAATTGTCGCCAACTCCACAATGGTTCGCCGCGATTCTCTTTAAAATCGCCTCTTTCCCCTTAATTCCCGCAAAAATACCTTGACGCGCTAAATAATCCCTAAAATCAAATGCACCTGGATAATTACTTCCTTTTGGTCTATATAGATTTCCTTTAAGAGCTATCTTTGCCCCTGGATAAATACCTGTTCCTTGCAATAAAGGAATGGTGGCATACAATTTCCCCGATACTGGTTTAATATTAGTTCGATCGATTTCCAGACTGCTTGCTTTAAGCAAAAATTGAAGTTTGTGACTTGTCGTTAATTTGGGTTCGGTTAAAATTGTTCCTTCGACGATTACCAAGTGATTTTGCGTTTTTAATATTCGATCTCTAATGTCGTTTGGCAAAGGTTCGGGTGTTCTCAGTTGAAAATATAATCCGGCTAAAACTGCGATAATTAAAGCGATCACATAGACAAATTTATTCAATCGACGATGGTTTAAATAACCGACTAAATAAGAGAGAATTGAACTTAAGCTACCTGAAACTATAACTAAAGCGATCTTATTTAATTCTAAAAAATCCGCAGCAGTAGCAGACAATAAACCAACTATATAAGCCAAGCAAACAATGGTCCAACTGTGGCGATCCATTACGATCTAAGTTAAATTTAATTCGAGCACCCCAGTAAAACATATTTTTTGCTAAATGTAATCGGTTTTTAATTACTAACTATCTAGGCAACTAAATAATTAGCTGCCCGTTCCGATTTTTAATTAAATTAAATTGCTAATTCTAGTTTTAGTCCAAAAATAGCGTGCAATAACATCAAACATAAAGCGATGCCTCCGACATAAGCATGAATGGTTCGTAAGGTTTTTTTGTTGCCGATAAAACCTGTGGAAGCAATTACTGCATTCAAACTCAGCAAAATTAAAATTGCCGAACCAGTCAAAAAATGAGGACTTTCTAAAATTGGCTGATGCTGCATCACTAAAGATAAAATTCCACCCGTATAACCAGCCGCTAAAAAGAAAAACATTAACGGCGCAATTTTACGGTGTTCTGCTTTGTTAGAATCGCAGTTTCTTTATCAGTTGAACCAACACTCGTCCCTTTCCATCCCGTCAATCCCACAAAACTTCCCATCGCCAAGACTACAATCCCCATCATTAGAGGATGTCCCCAATGTACAATTGGTTCTGGTGTTCCCAAATTCCGAAACCAAGCGGCAATCGGTTCTAATGTCTCGCTTGAATTACTTCATCTGTTCTGTATGGCTTAATTAAACTTAATAATTTTAACCACTATCGATGGCAGAACACGACAAAATTTCAGGTAAATTATAAGGAAAATCTAAATTTTCTCGTTGTTCCAAATATATTTGTGCTATCTTTCTCGCTAAACTGCGTATTCTGCCAATATAAAGAGTTCTTTCTGTTACAGCAATTACTCCTCTTGCATCCAGTAAATTAAAGCAGTGAGAACATTTCAAAACATAGTCTAAGCTGGGTAAAACGAGGTTTTTTTCTATTAATTGCTTGGCTTCTTCCTCATACAAACTAAAGAGTTTAAATAGAAAATCTGGGTTGGATGCCTCAAAATTATAAGTACATTGTTCGATTTCTCCCTGCAAGAAAATGTCGCCGTATTTTACATCATCATTCCACTGAATTTCATAAATACTATCTACGTCTTGAAGATACATGGCTAATCTTTCTAAACCATAGGTGATTTCAATAGATACTGGATGACAGTCGATACCGCCACACTGTTGAAAATAGGTAAATTGGGTGATTTCCATGCCGTCTAACCACACTTCCCAACCGACACCCCATGCACCTAGGGTGGGAGATTCCCAGTCATCTTCCACAAAGCGAATATCATGATCTTCGGGGTGGATTCCTAATGCTTTTAGGGAGTCCAAATAAATGTCTTGAATATTCTCGGGAGAGGGTTTAATTAAAACTTGATATTGATAATAATGTTGTACCCGGTTGGGATTTTCTCCGTAACGTCCGTCCGTAGGTCTTCTGCAAGGTTCTATATATGCCACTGACCAAGGTTCGGGTCCGATAGCCCGTAAGAAGGTATGATGACTCATGGTACCTGCACCTTTTTCGGTATCGTAGGGTTGAGCGATTAAGCAATTTCTATCACTCCAAAATTGATTTAAGGTAAGCAACAATAGTTTGAAAATTTAGATAGACATAATTTTTTCTCCTCCATCAAGCAAAATAATATTCGCCTCAAACACCTTACCACGATAGACTTTTAGAATCCGCATTCTCAATTGGCCCAAAAAAAGTCAAAAATTTTTCCGAAAAAAGGGGTTGCCATTTAGAGAGGCAGGGATGAGTTATATTGGTAAATGCGCGGTTGAGGGAAACAAACCCCAGAGCCGTGCACACCGAGACCTTAGACAAATCAATAGTTTGACGGGTTTTTAAACACAGCTACTTTTCCTGGATAAAAAACGCTAATCCATTCCCCAAGGTATAGACTGCCGCGAAGTCAGAGAAACTCCAGAGCAATAAGTGAATCAAGGAAAAAATCAAGAGTCAAGACAAGAGTCGCAGATTGACATCTGAATTGAGATGAAGCTTGGTTCACCATGGAGAGTTTGATCCTGGCTCAGGATGAACGCTGGCGGTATGCCTAACACATGCAAGTCGAACGAAGTCTTCGGACTTGAGTGGCGGACGGGTGAGTAACGCGTGAGAAT
>CAVRWR010000179.1:0-5455 GCA_963724445.1 uncultured cyanobacterium
TCGAGGGTTTCTAGAATTTGTTGGGGGTTATTGCCTGTTGGGGTTCTCTGTAACCAGGACAGACGGGTTCTTGTCTCATCTTGCTCCACTTCTAACAAACTATCGAGCCAAGTACTTCGTTCTGTGGTCAATAAGTTTTGAAGACTCTGGTAATTAATTTCTTGGGCTTTAATTCTAGCTGTAGAAACCATCTTAGCTAGAATAGTTGTGCCAATACGAATGATTTTTTGCTGATACAGGTATTCACAAGCCATGTGAAATAGTAACAATGGTTGATTATGTTCTAATGCTCGTTCTACCAGCCATTGTTCTAAATTCGACAGATCTGTAGTTAGATGCACGGCGATATCCTAATAATGCTTGAATCTTTCGTTGGTGTTCTCTTTGGGTGCTTGACCGTTTGCCATAGAAAGCTAGTAACTCTGGAATTAGCTTGAGCTGTTGAGCTACATAGTTAATTACTGACTCTGGTAACTGAAGTTCTTCAGGAAAAAATCCCAAATATCGCAAACAGCATAGCTGTAAGGCAAAGCCCAGGCGATTATGTTCGGCTCGAAGTTGTTTGAGAATTGATAATTCTTTATCCGATAGTAAGAAAAAGCGATTCAAATCTTCTGAACTAACTTCAGATGGAAATCGATTGAGAGACTTATGTTCTGCTTCAGAGAGAAATTGGACGGGCATTATTTACACGGTCAAACTGTCTTACTATAGTCTGTTAGTGGGACAGTTTGAGTGCCAAAATCGTCTCGAACACTCTTAATCGCGTTGAGAGGTCAAACAATGCCAAACATCAAAAGTGGGACAGTTCCACCTACCTTTGTTTCTTACAAAGAGAAACGACCTCGTGAATATTTAGTATCTCATGAAGTTGAAGAGTTAATCGCTGTGGCCAAGAAACGCGGTCGTTACGGACATCGGGATGCCACGATGATTTTACTTGCTTATCGTCATGGTCTTAGAGTATCAGAATTATGCGCTTTGCGATGGGAACAAATAGATTTTAATACGGGTTTGTTTCATGTTCGACGACTCAAACGGGGTATCCCCAGCGTTCATCCTTTAAGAGGACCAGAACTGCGAGCATTACGAAAACTCAAACGAGAATCTCCACCTTCATCCTATCTATTTATCACAGAACGAGGCAGTCCCATGACTGCTGCTGGTTTTCGTAAACTATTGACTCGTGTAGCTGAATGTTCTTCAATCTCTTTTCCCGTTCACCCTCATATGCTTCGACACGCTTGTGGCTATAAATTAGTAAATGACGGACATGATGTACGGATGATTCAGCAGTATCTTGGCCACAAGAATATTCAACATACTGTACGCTACACAACGCTTTCAGCTAATTGCTTTAACCAATTTTGGTCTGATTAATTCCCTTACCGACCAAAATTTCTCCGTTGCTATACAAACACCGTGTAGTAGCTGCTGCCAGTTATGAAGCAAGAAAATATGGTATTCATTCAGCCATGCCATCGAAAAGTGCGATCGCAAAATGCCCTAATTTAATATTTGCCCAACCGAGATTTGAGATATACCGAGCAATATCAGCACAAAAAATCACGCGCTCTCGTACTTTTGAAAAGTGTATTAATAGTTTAGATACGATTATTACCGAAGCAGTATCATTACTTGAAATAGTCGAACTGGAGGGTAAAAGTATTCGTTTGTTAGGTATTTCACTATCTAATCTCGATAATGAGAAAAAGCTTCAAATAGTTCAATTGTAATAAAATTTGAGATCTCAAAAGCGAAAGTTAATGAAACTGCTCGTAATAAAGCTTCGGCTATCTGCTGCCTTTCTTCATTTAGACTCAGTTTTGATTCTGGTTTACCACTACGACGATACCAGTAACGAGCATTCCATAAATCTCCCTCAACTCGGTGCAGATAGGCATGAACCCAAGCACAGTCTTTGTCGCTCTCTCGATCAATTAGTTTATGAGACTTGTTCCAATCACCCTGATAGTCATGCCACAATGCCTGAATTGCGAGAGGATAGCTTTCAATCTGTTCGTACGTTTAGCTGTTTGAATTCTTCAAGCTTCATTTTCCAGATGTTCGTTTGTATGAGTAAGTAATGCTAGTAGCGATCGCATCATTTGGTAATCCTTCTTTCAGTAGAGAAAAGCCTTCTAAATGATTGCTTTCAAATACTGCCAGACAATCTTCACGATTGCGAGATCGTAGTAAGTTAATGAACCATTTGGTGATCGCCACTACTTAAATTCTTAAGCTGTTTCTCATTGTTCAATTATTCGGTTATTCGGTAGGTGACATATTCGGATAGCGGCAATTTTCCATTCCCCTTCTTGGCGTACCACTAAAAAGGTACTCCACAAATTTCTTACAGCACCATCTTCAAGTTGTATTTCATAGCGAGTATCTACAATTGCCACCTCCGAATCTAAAAACCGTATTTGCTCGACGGTGATTGTTCTCTTTCCTGGGTTGCGATTGGAACTACGCAACATCCCTTCTACGGCAGTCTCAATTCCTCTCGCCATTCTCCGAAGAAACCAGTTGGTCTACATCAGTCGTTAAAATATTTTCCAGCAGGTCGGTATCTTTGTTTTCCCTTGCCTGATTATATTGGTCGATTAACAAGTAAATGTCCTGTTTTTGGTTATTAGACTCCCCTGTATCCTGAGCAATTACGGATGGGATCAACAATACATTGAGAAGGATCAAACAGAAATATGTTTTTTAGAGGCTTTGAGGGACTGAAAATAGATTTCTTATTTCGCTTTTTTGTGGTGCTTGGTGGTTTCATGATTATAAAAATACTTTAATTCCCTTGGTATTCTATCCATCATGAGCTTTTGCCAGCTATGACTATTGCATCTAGCTTTTCTACTTCTGGTGGTGGATTGGTTGAAGGTTGTTTTAGTATTTCATGAACTAGCTTTACGGCTGGTATCTGTTCTGAATAGTTATCAATTCCTTTAATACCGAGATGATGATACAGATAGTTATTTCCCGCACGAATTTCAATTGCTTTTTTGAGATTGAAATTATCCTTGAGCCATTCAATTAACTCAATTGTTGGTAGCTGATAGATAGCCGACAGAGACACCATACTCTTAAATCTGTATTATCTATAGTCTTATAAAAGTCGGCAGACTGTAGCTTAATGATTCCTCGTTCGTCTAAGAGAAGGCGATCGTATTTTTGGAGAAACTCTTGGACTTCGGGAGGGTAATTCATTTACTGACAATAGTTTATTTTAATGCTTCTCGTCCAGTAGAAAATGTACCCTAATGAGTATAGAAGTAAATATAGCTGCGTTAATCAAACCGTGTCCGAAAAAATTCCTGTTATCGACTTTGCCCTTTTTAGAGAAGGAGATACATCACAAAGAAGTGCTATTGCTGCCGAAATTTACCGCGCTTGTCATGAAATAGGGTTTATGTATCTCAAAAATCCAGGTATCGATTCGGATTTGATTACTGAAACTTTCAAGCGATCTCAAGAGTTTTTCAACCTGACTTTAGCTGAAAAAAATAAGCTGGCATGGTCGGATAAATCTAGCAATCGCGGTTATGTTGGAGTAGGGCGAGAACGCCTCGACGATAGCAAACCAGGAGATTTAAAGGAAGCATTTAATATCGGTAAAGAAATAGACCCAACGTGGTTAAGTACAACGCAACTTTCTCTATCCTGCGATTGCTGGCTCGAAGGAAACGAAAAGTTTCGCTCCTCAATGTTTGATTTCTTTTCTGCCTGTAATGCTGCTGCCATGAACCTTTGCGAAGCGATAGCGATCGCACTTAATCTTCCCGAATCTTTTTTCGTTCGCAAGCACAACCGACAGGACAACACTTTAAGACTTCTTCACTATCCACCCATCGAACAAACCCCCTCATCAGAACAGTTAAGAGCAGGGGAACATTCTGATTATGGTAGTTTCACCCTCCTATTCCAAGATGCCGTCGGGGGTTTAGAAGTGCGTAACGCTCACGGTGAATGGATCGAAGCATCCTTGATTCTGGGAACCGTCCTGGTCAATACTGGCGATCTGATGCAACGCTGGACGAACCATGTATTTTGCTCCACCAAACACCGTGTAAGAATTCCTCATAAGCAAAAAGCCAAGCAATCTCGATATTCAATCGCTTATTTCTGCCATCCCAACCACGATACTGAAATTAGCTGCCTAGAAACCTGTCAGAGTGTCGAACATCCTCCTCTCTATCCGACCATTGCTGCTGGAGATTATCTTCTTTCTCGCCTTCAGGCTACATATTGAGGAGCGTTTCTCACACAAATATAGCCCAGTCTAATGCTTCCTTTCCAATAGAGATTGATGATGGTATCTGTAAAGCAAATATCTATAGGGGTGCAGAAACAGCTTTAATTATCAAAGATCGGGATTGGCTCGGTGCAGCAATTACTTTTCCTATCATGGTAATTATGGTTGCAAGGGGATGCCTATTCCCAAGGTTTTTTACTCCAGATTCAAGAAAGAATGAACAAGAAAGGCAAAAAAGGTGCTAAATCTCTAATTCAACAAATGCAAAAGCTCAATTTTCTTAATTTCCGCATTGCCAACCCAAATACAGAGACGACTGACCTTAGCTCCGCTAACCTCAACGGGATTGACCTTAGCGGGGTTGACCTTAGTGGGGCTGACCTCAGATATGCCAACCTCAGATACGCCAATCTCAGCGGGGCTAACCTCAACCATGCTGAATTTAGATATGCCTGACGTTGCGAGTGGAGCCGACCTTAGATACGCCAATCTTATTGGGGCTAACCTCAAATACGCCAACCTCAGCGATGCTAACCTCAACTGTACCTTACTTAGCGGAGCTAACCTTAGCGATGCCAACCTCAGCGGAGCCTTGCTATTTTTCACAAATCTAAGAGAAGTTCTAAATCTCGAACCGCTTCAATTAAAGGCTAAACCATCGCCTTTTTTATGTAATGTTGCACTGCCGAATTATTCTCAGCAACCAAATGTGAATCCCAATCGCGCCTGCGGTCAAATCCCCCAACTTTCGAGCGATCGCTATAATATTCCACTTGAAGAGGCTCGATGGATAGTCGATGAAGCTCGACAACACCAATGGGACTAATCATAGCTGGCACAATTACTGAAGGAAAACACAGTTATTGAAATCTGGATTTAGTATCTCTATAAGAAGACGACAGGCTCGATCATACTGCGAAGATACAACGGATGACGGGGACAACCTTGTTTAGTCATACCTAAAGAGTAGAGATGGTTATAACTTTTTAGTAGCTCAAGAGTACATAAATCTTGTTTTTGCCATGTGCCGTGATTACCCCAGGCTAAGATGACGCGATCGCCTGACTCTACACTCTCTAGAATAAAGCGATCGTTATTCTTGCCAATAGGTTCTAATGCTTGCTTAAGTAGTAATGGATGTGTTGTTCTATAGGCAAATAGGTTAACTACTTCAAGTCTTCCATAGCCCCAAGCCTT
>CAVRWR010000180.1:0-21161 GCA_963724445.1 uncultured cyanobacterium
GTTTATGTTGGCTCGACTTAAGCGTCGTCTTGTTGCTCTACGAGCCTGTTTTCCGCGACCAATTGATATTTCCACGCTCTTGTTTCGTTCCCAAAGCTTATTAGCTTAGGCTATCAAATTTTAGACATCTTTGAACACAAATTTGACCAGAAATAAAAGCGAAAAGTTTTACAGCTATAAGTTTTCAGCTTTTAGATAACAGCCTGTTTTGACCCACATCTTATAACAGATGTTTCAATTCTGGTATGTCTTGGAGGGACTTGACTACCCCTTTAATATCCTGGGTATGGTTTTTATCAACTACTAAGGTAACGTGACCATCACGGACAATCACCACGTCTTTTAAACCAATAGTAACGATTACTTCTCGATCGTCACTGGCATAAATTACGGCATCTTGAGTATCCTTGCTGATGTGAGTTCCTAATTCCACATTATTTTGCTCGCCTTTGAGTAATCGCTCTACCCCATTCCAATCTCCTAGATCGTCCCAGCCAAAATCGGCTGGTAGAACATAGGCTAACTGAGTTTTTTCCATTAGAGCGTAGTCGATGCTTTCTTTGGCTAGTTCACTATAGGCATCACGACCTTTTAAGGAAAGAGATTCTATCAGTTTAGGGGAATATTTTCTGAGTTCATCCAAGACAACCCCTGCCTGGAAAATAAACATCCCGCTGTTCCAGCTGAATTTACCAGTATCGATGAAGGATTGAGCCGTAGCTTGGTCTGGTTTTTCTGTAAAGCGTGTCACTTTATAGACAGGCAAATGATCGAATTCACCCTTTTGTTCTCCCTGCTCAATATAGCCATAACCCGTCGCTGGATGATTTGGGGTAATACCTAAAGTGACGATTGACGGTTCGGCAACTGCCTGTTGTGCTGCTGCGCTCAGGGTTTTTTCATAGGCACAGGTGTCACCAATCCAGTGATCGGCGGGAAAAAAGCCGACGACTGCCTCTTTACCATATTTTTTAGCTACTTCTAATGTCGCCCATGCCACCGCAGGAGCCGTATCTCTTCCCTGAGGTTCGACCAAAATATTGGATACTGGTAAATTGGGTAGCTGTTCTTTTACTCCCTCGGCAATTATTTCTGAGGTGATTACCCAAAGGTTATCCCAACCGCCTGCTAAATCTAATAGGCGATCGGCGGTAGACTGCAATAAACTTTTTCCACTACCGTCAAGACACAAAAATTGTTTAGGTCTTTTGAGACGACTTACGGGCCAAAAACGCTCTCCTTTTCCACCAGCCAGAATGATCGGGATTAATTTTGTAGTTTCCATTTACTTTTGCTATTGGTAATGCAGAATATTCAAGATAATGACGGCAGACTGATGAAACTCGATCTGAAATTTTAGCTGCTGACTAATTGTTTTGGAGCAATCGTTATAAATTACGGTGGTACTATATAACTTAGATAATTGTCCACCGAATAATTACGGTTATTTTTACCAAGAATTTAAAAGGCTACAACCCAGAAAATAAGGATAACCTCGATGAATCATGAGCGATCGCCCAGTAAGAACCAATCTTTGTCCAACTTTGAAGCTGAACCAAAAGCTGAACCAAAAAATAAGGTTAAGTTCGCTAACTCACGGCAGATTGATCAAACTAAGGAGCAATCATCTAACATCCACCAGAGTACTCCATTAGATCAGCCTTTGTGGTTTTGGTCGCGACATTCTTCCTGGTCATACTTTAATCGGGGTTTATTTTGGGGAGGAATCATTAGTCTGACAGCAGTTAGTTCTGGAATTATTGGTGTGGCATTGACCAAGATTGATGCCGTTGAACAGGCGATCGCTCAAAGAATTAATCCTGGTTCTCTCAATAATTTGCAGCTAAAGAAGCCATTGCCTTTAGCTAGTCCCATGAGCGTTTTATTGATCGGCGTAAAGTCGGATGCCAATGAAATGATTGATTTTTCTGGTGATTTGACTGGAGAGATTCAAACTATTTTATTGCTCAAGTTCGATCCAGATTCAAATTCTACTCAGGCGATTAATATTCCTCTTAATAGCAGGGTAGAAATACCTGGGCATGGTCAAGGGGTAGTTAGCGATGCTTACCGCATTGGTGGAGTCAAGCTATTATCTGAGACGATCGCACAATTAACAGGCTATGGCGTCGATCGACACCTCCGCGCTACCCCAGACGTTTTTCGCCAGTTAACTACCAGCGGCAAAATAACCTTAGCCAGTTGCGATTCTAGATTTAAAGACTGTTTAGATCTTTCAGAGCAAGTCCTGCGGCAGCAAACTACCCTGGAAACTATTCGTCAGCGCCTCAATATTCCTAGTTATTTAACTAGCTTCCAAACTGCGATCGCCCAAGTCAAACCTAATTTAGATACCGATCTAGCTGTGCCAGAAATTATATCTTTGGCTAATTTTGTTAGAGATCTAGAACCCGACCGCCTCAGCGTAGATTTATTACCAGAGTATGTCCCTGGCAAAGCTCTTGGGCAACCTAATCAAATCGCCAAATTTCCACCAAACAATCAACGCAAAAATTTGGCTAATGTCCCAAACGTTGCTCCTCACCCAAGTCACTCCTGGCAAGATTATCCCATTGCCGTGCAGAATACTACTGACAATCCTGAGTTGGGTAGACAAGTTGTCGCTTACTTAAGACATCGAAATTTTCGTAACGTTTATCTAGTTCCACACATCCCGCTAGAATTAGAGCAGACCAAAATTGTCGTAGGCGATCGTCAGTTAGAGACAGCCAAACACCTGAAAAACATCCTGGGTTTTGGCAATTTTAAACCAGAATCGTCGCTAAAGCCTCAAGAATTAGTTCTTCAGCTGGGTGAGGATGCGCTTTATCTGCCGACTAACTATCGTTCCTATAACTAAGAGTTAAGCTCGCTATGTATTAGCTACATATCAAATGTTCTGTTAATTTATTAATTTATTTATGCTTCTATCCCAACTTAAACAACATTTATTTAACCGCGGAAGGCGGTTAAGCGCAAGCCCCGTTTTTGCTAGGCGGGGAACGCTTAACCTGTTACTTATAATCGCGATCGCCATTGTCTGGGTCTTATTAGAAGCTACTCCCGCGATCGCACAAGAAAATGCGGTTAACTATACCTACAGCGAAATACGAGAACAAGATTTCTCTCACAAGAATCTAGTCGGTGGAGTCTTTGCCGCAGCTGATGCTAGAGGCTCTAGCTTTGAAGGCTCTGATGTCAGTAATTCAATCCTAACCAAAGGAATTTTTATTAATACCAACCTCAAAGACGCTAACTTTACTAGCTCTTTGATGGATCGAGTCTCCTTGGAAAATTCAGATTTAACTAATGCAATTTTTCAGGATGCGGTAGCCACCAGCACGATTTTTGCAGGAGCAACTATTACTGGGGCAGACTTTACTGGGGCAATTTTAGATCGCTATCAGATTTATCTCATGTGTCAAAGAGCCGATGGAACAAATCCTGTCACTGGAGTAGAAACTCGCTATAGCTTAGGCTGCAAGGATTAATTGAATTAATATCTATTACTGAATAATTGTACGTGATGTAAACCTACAATTAGGTAATTACTCCAGAAGAATTAGAAGCGATCGCCTCAAAACAAATCAATTGTGGCAGAGATCCTAGGGCAAAAGAATTAATTAGATATTTGTGTGAATTTAGTTAAAACTCAAAATGGATGAACAGTCGGCAAATATTGAGTTAAAACAACGGCTAAAGGATCATTTAACTCAGATTGTCCGAGAAAGAGATCCCTATCTTAATTCTGGAGGACATTTTTTAGTTAGAGAATATATTCGTCAATCTCTGGCGCAATGGGGAAAGGTGGAGGTTCATGAGTTTAAATTTAACGGCAAAATCCATCAGAATTTGCTTCTTAATATTAATTCGGATTCTCCTGCAAATTTACCACCAGTCTTGGTTGGCGCTCATTACGACGCTGTACCAGGAACTCCAGGGGCGGATGATAATGCTACTGGAGTAGCGGTTTTATTGGAAATGGCACGGGTATTTGCTGGTACTCCCCTAAAATATCCTGTGAGGTTAGTTGCTTTTGATTTGGAAGAATATGGCTTGTTGGGGAGTACTGCCTACGCTAAATATCTCAAGGATAATCGGCAGAAGCTGCGGTTAATGTTGTCTTTGGAAATGCTTGGCTACTGCAATCATGTTAAAGGTTCTCAAACATATCCTGACCTGATTAAACCATTCTATAGCGATCGCGCTAATTTTATCGCTTTAGTGGGTAATTTACCTGCACTCCTAGACATGAATCGTCTACGGAGACAAATGAAACACCACGGCACTCCCATTGAAGTCTTACTCGATCCTAGTGCAGGTAAATTGATTCCCATTACAGGATTTAGCGATCATCGACCTTTTTGGGCGCAAAAATACCGCGCCATCATGGTGACAGACACGGCAATGTTGCGTAATCCTCATTATCACAAAGCTAGCGATGCGATCGAAACTTTAGACTTAGATTTTTTAACAAATACTTGCCAGAGTCTAATCGCTGCCTTAAGAACAATTAAGTAATTACTAATTGCTAATTCTTATACCTAATCTGTTCATAAACATTAAGATATTGACTACCTGCGCTTTTCCAAGAATAGTCATATTCCATACCTTGCTCTACTAGTTGCTCAAATTCCTTGGGATAGATGTAGTATAGCCCGATCGCTCTTTCCATAGCCGATTCTAAAGCAGGATGATCCGCTTGGTAGAATACATAACCATTGCGTTTTTCGGGAGCGTGATCCAGGTCATAGTCGCGGTCAAAGACTGTACTTAGTAAACCACCTACTCCGCGTACAATGGGTACGGTACCGTATTTTAAGCTGATTAACTGGGTTAAGCCACAGGGTTCAAAGTTACTGGGAACAACTATCATATCTGCCCCAGCATAGATTAGATGAGCTAATTCTTCGTCAAAGCCAATTTCTAAATGGACGTTGGGGTTATCGTTAAGAAAATATTTCTCATGGAGGAATTTATGGTTAACTTCTGGAGATGTGCCTGAACCTAATAGCACAAATTGAGCATTACGCTGAAGAGCATAGTAAATAGAATGATGTACTAAATGTACGCCCTTTTGTTCGTCCAAACGACCAATGAAGGCAATGATCGGTTGTTCAGATTCTTGGAGTAGCAGTCTTGAACGCAACGCCTGTTTATTCTTAGCCTTGTCCTCAAGTCGATCTATGTCATATTTAGCAGCAATTAGTTTGTCCGTTTTGGGATTCCAGAAATTGTAGTCAACCCCATTGAGAATGCCGCTAAATTTTGCTTGATGGATTGCTAAGGTATGACCTAAGCCATAACCAACCTCAGTAAAACGAGCTTCCCAAGCATGGTGGGGAGAAACTGTATTAACATAGTTTGAGTAGACAATCCCTCCCTTCATGAGATTGAGAGCAAAAGGATTAAAGTTATCTTGAAGACGAGAATAGTCGAAGTAGTATTCTGGTCGATTTAGACCTGTAGCCGCTAAAATTTCGTTGCCACAACTACCTTGATGTCTAAAGTTGTGGATGGTATAGCAAACTCGCTGGCGCTCCATACCGTAGTATTGATACATCTCAAAGAGCATCACAGGGATTAAGCCAGTCTGCCAATCATGACAGTGAATAATATCAGGACGCTTATTGCTTTTGAGCAGAAATTCCATGGCTGCTTTACTAAAGAAAGCAAACCGCATCGGATCGTCATGGCTACCATAGACATGACCACGATTGAAAAACTGATCTTGACTTTTGGGCTGAATAAAAAAACAAAGTCTACTATGTACCCAACCGCAGAAGACATCACATTTAATTTCACCACCATACCAAGGCACGCCAAGGTCGCGATAGGCTTCATGCAATCCCCAAATATGGTCATACCTCATGCAGTCGTACATAGGCAAAATTAGCTCAACACAGTGTCCGCGCTCTTCTAATTCTCTGCTCAATCCGTAAACTACATCTCCCAAACCCCCAGCTTTGATTACAGGAGCGCACTCGGAGGCAATTTGCACGATATACATGGGCTAGTTCTCTCTTAATAAAACTTTATAATTAGCGATTTTATTTAAGATTCTAGACCACAAAGTCAAATTACGCGGATTTATCCGAGGAAAAGATAAAAATGTTATTTATAAGATATATTTACTGATTACTGCTCCAGTTAATCGGCAGAGATAAAGGATTTTCTTGAGTCTCATCAGCTTGCAGAATAGGAAGCGTTGCCTTGTCTAACACTGCTTCAACGCGATCGTAGATTGCCTGTGCCTCTGCTAAAGAATTGCCAATACTAGTCAAGCCGAGCTTGCCAAATTCTGATAATGCACCCATAAGATGAAACACTGTTCCTGTCCGACTGCTGCTATCAAAATGGAGCCTTTCTTGGGCAATGATATCCATCAAGTCGTCTGGTAATAAACCCCGATACTGATCTTTCTGGAGATTATCTGTAGCAATATAGTATTTTTCCTGATTCTGCTGGCTAAAATATTTACCCGTATCATAGTCAAAAGTGCCGTTAGTCAATAATCTTAGAGTCATGAAAGGATGAGTTGTACCACCTTTGCGTAAGTTAATCTCGATCGCCTGAATATCCCATTGCTTAGTTTCGGGATCTTGCACCGTAATAAAATCTACCCCATATCGCTCGATCGCTCCTTTGGCAGCTAAGACTTCACCGACTTTCAAGCCAAACTCTTGTAATTTACAGCGATAGTCAGCATCCGCAGGAAAATAACATCCTTCATATACCTGTCCATGTACACCACCTAAAATCTGATCGTGAGTCGAAACAATTTCGACTTCTCCTGATGGTCTAATGTAGCCTTGGACGCTAGGCGATCGCTTTATTTCTCCTTCGACAAAAGCCTCGACAATTGCGCCTAGTTCGGGAATACGCGCCGAAAAAGTCGTCCAGGTTTCTCCTTCTCCCTGAAAGCTCATCTGTTCTAGTTGTTGTCTCAATGCTGCTACAGTTTCTGCTTCAGCTACTTTACCAGGAGCGTATTCTTGAATGGATATTAGGTCTAATATGGCATTCCCCTCCCCCGAGAATCCCTCATTGAGCTTGACTACAATGCGCTTGAGGTCTGGCTGTCTTTGCCATAGCTGGAATAATTCATTGACTAAGTCTTCAGCATTTCTTACGGTGTAGCTACCGTCGGGATGGGCAATTCCTGCCTCGGCAAAAATGCGACGGCTACCACTTTTAGAACCCCACTTAAGTACTTCGGGAGAAGCAGCTAACAAGGGAATGCCTAATTTTAGGGATAGCTGCTGCTCAAGATCTGTAGAGTTATAGCAGACCATATATGACTTGTTCGGACGCAAGGCACGACGAATCTTGGCTACTAGTCGAGGACGGTCTAAAATCTTCTGAGTTAAAGGTTTGAGAGAACCATCATAAGTACTGATTAGCAACAGGCGATCGCGCGCATGGGAAAAGGGAATTCCTGGTAATAACTGTAGATAATAATCAATGACGATGGGACACAGAGGCAAAGCGGTAATATAAATTACCCTGGTTAAGGGATTCCGTAGACGAATTAGGGAAAACAGCAGCCTCTCTTCGTAGTGGAGAAACCCTGCTACCTTGTCCCCCACCTGCTGATCGACGCTAAAGGAAGGGATCACTAAAATATCATAGTTATCCTGGTCAAAAATATCGACACTCTGCCAAAGTTGTCCCTCCTCAGGAGATTTTGTCCATTCTCGTAGCTGATTCTGTAGCTCTCGAAAACGCTCCGCTGCTTCTGAATGACTATCTGCCATGACCTAGGATAACTATGCTTGCTAGAAAACTCTAAGAGTTATAGTAGCTTGCCATGAATATTAATCTTTAAACTATTTCAAGAATTAATAAGATAAAGTAACAATATTTTTAAGTTTAGCCCCTCGGCGATCGCTCGATTGGCAATAAGTATGATGCCCAAATTATTAGTTGTTACTACAGTCCCCATTACCATTCGCAGTTTCTTACTTCCCTTCATCAAACACTTTAGAGATTTGGCTTGGCGCGTTGATGGCATGGCACAGGGTATTTCCACCGATGTAGAATGTGTTGCGGCTTGCGATCGCATTTACGATATTCAATGGTCGCGCAATGTCTTTGACCCTAGAAATTTATTAGCGGGAATCTCGCGGGTAAAAGAAGTTGTAGCGCAAGGAGATTACGATCTAGTTCATGTACATACTCCCATTGCAGCTTTTGTCACTCGCTTTGCTTTGAGAAATACCAAAGAAACTAAAGTGATTTATACCGCACACGGTTTTCACTTCTATCAAGGTGGTAATACAGTTAAAAATGCGATCTTCTTTAATCTAGAAAAACTGGCAGGTAAATGGACTGATTATTTGATTGTCATTAATCGTGAAGACGAAACTGCCGCCAAAAAGCATAACTTTCTCTCCAGTGAAAGAATTTACTATACTCGGGGAATTGGGGTAGATACTCACCATTATGCTTCTGGTTCGGTCAAGTCTGCTGAGATCGAACGAGTATACCAAGAGTTATACCTATCACCTTCAGATAGCCTCTTACTCTCTATTGCTGAATTTACTCCTCGCAAACGCCACCAAGATTTACTCAATGCCTTAGCAAAAGTAGCCAATCCTAAGATCCATTTAGCTTTGGCAGGGTCAGGAAAAATTAGACCAGCTATGGAAGAGTTAGCAAAACAGCTAGGTATTGCCAAACAGGTACATTTTCTCGGCTATCGTCAAGATATACCCACCTTGATTCAAGCAGCAAATGCAGTACTGCTAGTTTCGCAACAAGAAGGCTTGCCCCGTAGCGTTATGGAAGCCATGTGTTTGAATACTCCTGTCATCGGTTCAAATATTCGTGGCACACAAGATTTATTAGAAGATGGCTGTGGTTTATTAGTTGAGCTTGGCGATACTGATGCATTGGCAAAAGCTATGATTCAGGTGATTAAAGATCCTAAAAGTTTGGCAGAAATGGCAGAAAAAGCCAAAGCAAAAATCGCCGATTATGATTTAGACCAAATTATTCAACAGTACACAGATATCTATTCTTTAGCGTTGGCATGCAACAAGTAAAAACAACTGAGTTTCAGTAATTATTAACTCGGATAAAACCATATCCCTCAAAAGCAGCCTGAGCTTCGGCAGTAAAGAGAAAGTGTAAAAACTGTTGAGCATTCCGCTGGTGTTGACTGTCTTTGACAATAGCCACAGGATAAACTACCTGAGAATAAGCGTTTTCTGATGCAGTATCCACAATTTCCACTTCTGGAACGTCCAAAGCATCAGTACGATAAACTATTCCTGCATCGGTATTTCCTGTCGCCACATAGTTCAAAACTTGACGGACATCTTTACCGTAGACTGCCTTTGATTTGACAACATCGATAATATTCAACTTAGTTAAAATTTCTTGAGCATATCTTCCCGCAGGAACGCTGGTAGGTTCTCCCAAAGCAATCTGTCCGACTGAGGTATCGGCTAAGTCAGAGAAATCATCTATTGAGCGCGACTTTTTTGGTACGATCAAAACCATCTGGTTTTTAACTAAGTTTTGGCGAGTTCCCCCCAAAAGCAATTTTTGGACAGCCAAATCATTCATTTGCTCTGGTGCAGCGGAGATAAAAATGTCTACAGGTGCGCCCTGTTCTATTTGATGCTGTAGGGAACCAGATGAACCAAAATTAAAGACTATCTTTGCTTGAGGATATTTTTGATTGTAGAGAAAGGCAATTTCCTGAAGTACATTCTGCATGCTCGCAGCAGCAGAAACGATTAATTCTGTTTGAGCTGAATTGCGATCGCCTAGGCTAGCTTCAGCTTCATCGCCGTTTTTTTGACCGCAACTGCTAATCAAACCTAAGAATAGACAATTAAAAATTAAAAACTTTTGAATCCCACCGCTTATTCTCACTGGTATAAACAGAAACTGAATAAATTTTAAGACCAAACTTTAAAGCTCTATTAGATTGAACCTTGAAAAGAGTTCATTTAAATACCAGATGATTCGGATATCACGCCTGTGCTAAGCATCCCTTATTGCTGCTGTCTTCCGACCCTGACAAGGTTCGGGCGTTAATACTGCATGAGTCCGAATCATAAACTAGCATAGCATGTTTTTGATTACTAACTGGGATGGTGGGCATTATCTAAAGAATCTTTTTCTGCTGTAGTTGATAACCATGCCCACCCTACAATACGCTTGTTGATTGACTATTTAACTTTGCCAAAACGGCGATCGCGCTGCTGATAGGTAGTCAAAGCCTGATGAAACGCCACACGATCAAAATCAGGCCAAAGGGTAGAGGTGACATAAATTTCGGCATAAGCCATTTGCCAGAGCAAAAAATTACTAATGCGCATTTCTCCACTAGTACGGATCAAGAGATCGGGATGAGGGATACCTTGAGTATATAAGTGTTGTTCAAATACTTCCTCAGTAATCTGGGAGGTTTCTAAGTATCCTTGTTTTACCTTAGAAGCGATCGCCTGACAAGCTTGAATGATTTCGTGTCTTCCACCATAGTTGGTGGCGACAGTAAACTGAATTCCCTGATTATCTTGGGTATCTTCCATCGAGCGGTTTATTTCTTGACGTAGAGAAGCAGGTAAACCTTGCAGATTGCCCACAAAGCGAATTCTGACATTTTCTGCCTTCATTTCTTGCAATTCTTGTCGCAGCACTCGTTCAAACAAGGTCATCAAGAACTGAACTTCTACTTGAGGTCTACCCCAATTTTCGGTGGAAAAAGCATAGGCAGTTAAGGCAGGAATTCCCCAATCTCTACAGCAGCGCAACAAATCTTTGAGGGCATCAACCCCCTTTTGATGACCAATAATCCTGGGTTTACCCTGATTTTTTGCCCAACGACCGTTACCATCCATAATCACCGCTACATGTTGCGGTAGACGGTCTTTATTCAAATCTAAAGGTAACTGTTGTAAAACGACTGGCTCTAGGCTCATTTTTTAACAATAAACAATTTTACATAGAGTAGCCATTAAATTAATCTGGCTGGTATCGACTTTTAATTTAAAGTTACACCCTGCATAAGAATAATTAATGCTTCTTACGGAAATCTGATGGCAACAAACGCCGAACACGTTCGAATAATATTTTTCCCTGAAATCCAATTTTGCGACTAAGACGCACAGCATCTCCTTCCGCTATGGGAGTAAATCTTGTTCGTAATAGCTCTTTTAGTTTACTACTGGTTAGAGGTCTATTTAACGTTCCTTGTTCTGCTAAGGAAATTGAGCCAGTTTCTTCGGAGACAACAATACATAAGCACTTCTCAACCCGTTCAGTAATTCCCATGGCTGCTCGATGACGAGTTCCCAACTGGCGCGAGGCGGTGCGCTCTGAAAGAGGAAGAATTGCTGCTGCGGCTAAGATTCTTGAGCCACTAATAACTACTGCTCCATCATGTAACAAGGTAGTAGTCTGAAAAATTGTTTGCAGTAGTTCCTTAGAAACTTCAGCATTTAAATTGACTCCTGCTGAGACAAAATCTTCTTCTTCCATAGATCCGGTTGTTTCCATCAGAATCAAAGCACCTGTACGGTTTTGCGATAGTTCTTTTACCGCCTCAACAATGCGGTCAATTACGCTATCGGGTTGAGTTTTTGGTCTGCCTGCGCCTTGAAACAGATTTAATACTTCACCTCGTCCAATCTGTTCTAATAGACGGCGAAACTGCGATTGAAAAATAACTGCCATAGCGACAGCAGAACCAAGAACTAATTTTTCCAACAGGAACTTAAGTAACTGAAGGTTTAATTGTCCGCTGACTACGGTTGCCAACATCAAGACAATAAAGCCTCGAACCATCCAGAGACTACGGCGTTCTCCCTCGCCAATAATCAACAACAGGGCGTAGCTTAGAACTAAGACTAAGCCTAAGTCAATGAGATTAATTAAATCTGGCAACCAGTCAAGAATCTGATTTGAGTCAGGAAGCAAACCCGACAATGACATTATTTTAGTTACTCGGCTATGAGTGATTACGGTAGTGAGACAAGCCTGAACATTCAAGGATTTGAATTACGCTTAGATGTTTAAAACTAGCAACTACATATTATATATATGATGATATATAGTTGCTGACTTATATACTAAATCTACTCTTCGTGTTTTACCAGTCTTTCGGGCAGGCGATCGCGTTCAATCAGATTATGATAGGTTTCACGCTCAATAATTAAATTGGCTTCTCCCTGATAAACTAGCACCGCTGCTGGTCGACCAATACGATTGTAGTTGGATGCCATGCTGTAATTGTACGCCCCTGTATCCAGGACTACTAATATATCTCCTGATTCGGTCTTTGGTAAAGTCGCTTGTTTAATTACCACGTCTCCTGATTCACAATGTTTTCCTGCTACGGTAACCTCTTCAGTAATTGCCTCAGACATCCGATTGGCAATCACCGCACGATATACAGACTGGTAAGTAATTGGACGAGGATTATCAGACATCCCGCCATCTACAGCGATGTAAGTATTAAAATCGGGAATTTCTTTACGGCTGCCAACGGTATATGCCGTAACACCAGCAGAACCAATTAACGATCTTCCAGGTTCGGCAATTAATTTGGGCAAAGGTATACTTGCTTCACTACAGGCTTTTTCCACTGCTTGACTTACCGCTTGAACCCATTCAGAAATACTTGGGGGGTCGTCTGATTCAGTGTAGCGAATACCCAATCCTCCGCCAACATTAAGAATTGTTACAGGTAAGCCGTAACTCTGAGCTTTTTTGAGCCAATCTACTAAAACCCCTGCCAAATCTTGGTGAGGCTGACGTTCAAAAATCTGCGAACCAATATGGGCGTGTAAACCGATACAGCTAAGACTAGATTGCTGAGCTAGGTAGGCAAATACTTCTTCTAACTGATTGGGATCGAAACCAAACTTACTATCTAAATGTCCTGTGCGAATATACTCGTGGGTATGACACTCAATGCCAGGAGTGAGGCGGATCATAATAGGCACTGGTATGTCGCTCTTGTCTCCAGCTATTTGAGCCAAAGTTTTCAATTCTAGCCAGTTATCAACCATAATGGTACAGCCGTTTTCTACCGCGAGTTCCAGTTCAGCAGCCGACTTATTGTTGCCGTGGAAATAAATTTTGTCTTTATTTACTCCTGCTGTTAGGGTTGTATGTAATTCACCGCCAGAGACAACATCGAAGCCTAAACCTTCACTATCAATGATGCGGCACACTGCAATACAGCTCCAGGCTTTAGAAGCGTAGATTACCTGAGACTCACCACTATAATAGGTAGCAAAACTATCGCGATACTGACGGCAGGCTGTCCTCAAGGTAAACTCATCTAATACATACAGAGGCGAGCCATACTGTTCAACCAACTGTTGCAGTTCACAACCGCCAATTTCTAGCTGATTGTGGCGATTGACTTTAGCAGTCAAGGGCATCAACTCTTGATTGGGAGAAGGAGGGATGTCTAGACTAGTGATTTGAGGGATGTAACGATGTCCCGTATTTGGTAAACTGCGATCGGTCGAAAGCATAGTTTTATCTTTATTTATTAGCGTGTGAAATCATTAATAATTAATTACTTTCTAGTTTACAGTTGTCTAGGAGCAAAAATAAATATTCGGATGGTCAATGAGTTAGTTGAATTTGTTCTGTGAAAAAGATCGAAATTAAATTATTAACTCCTGCTGAAGTGTCATCGATAGTAGCTTTAGATCGAATTTGTCTGGGAGGTTTTTGGACAGAAGAGGCTTATCTTCGAGAAATTGAGAGTGATAAAAGCACGCTAATAATTTTGCGCCTGTGGGAATTCGAGTTTGATAATCAGCCTCAAATTATTGGTATGGCTTGTCTTTGGTCAATTGTGGATGAAGCCCACATTACCCTCCTGGGAATTCATCCCAATTTTCGTCGTCAGGGATTAGGGGAACTTCTATTATTTAGCCTGTTAGAAGACGCGATCGCTCGTAAGTTAGAATGGGCGACTTTGGAAGTAAATGTAAATAATTTGGCAGCGATAAATCTTTACAAAAAATATAATTTTCAAGCTGTAGGAACTAGAAAAGGATATTATCAACCAGCAGGAGAGGACGCTCTTATTCTCTGGTTAAAAGGTATTCGGCAGCGAGAGTTTGCTAATTGTCTAGCTCAATGGCAGCAAAGATTAAGCGATCGTTTAAGTGCAAATTATTATAATTTGGGTTAGCTAAAAATCTGTTAAATTCAATACCGTATTTCCCGTCCATCTAAGCAGAGTCAGGAAACCAAAAGCCTGTGCTAAAATCACCATATCAAGGGCAAAGCAGGTGGATGAAATAAGACATGTTTGAACGCTTCACAGAAAAGGCAATAAAAGTCATTATGTTAGCCCAGGAGGAAGCACGCCGTCTGGGTCATAATTTCGTAGGTACTGAACAGATTCTCTTGGGTTTAATCGGAGAGGGTACTGGAGTCGCTGCTAAGGTACTCAAGTCAATGGGAGTAAATCTTAAGGATGCTCGTATTGAAGTTGAGAAAATCATCGGGCGCGGTTCTGGTTTTGTAGCAGTGGAAATTCCTTTCACTCCCAGAGCTAAAAGGGTTCTGGAATTATCTCTAGAAGAGGCACGCCAGCTAGGACACAACTATATTGGCACTGAACATCTACTTTTAGGGTTAATTAGAGAAGGGGAAGGAGTTGCCGCAAGAGTCCTCGAAAACCTGGGCGTAGACTTGTCAAAAGTTCGCACTCAAGTAATTAGAATGTTGGGCGAGACTGCGGAAGTTGCGGCTGGTTCGGGCGGTGGCCAAGGTAGGAACAAAACCCCTACTCTCGATGAATTTGGCTCTAATCTGACTCAGATGGCGGCGGAAGGCAAGCTCGATCCTGTTGTCGGTAGACAGAAAGAAATTGAGCGGGTAATTCAAATTCTCGGTCGTCGGACTAAAAACAACCCTGTTCTCATTGGTGAACCTGGGGTTGGTAAAACCGCGATCGCCGAAGGATTGGCACAGCGCATTGCCAATCGAGATATTCCCGATATTCTCGAAGATAAACGAGTTGTTACTTTAGATATTGGTTTATTAGTAGCTGGTACCAAGTACCGTGGTGAATTTGAGGAACGCCTCAAGAAAATCATGGATGAAATTCGTCAGGCTGGCAACGTAATTCTCGTGATTGACGAGGTACATACCTTAATTGGTGCTGGTGCAGCCGAAGGGGCGATCGATGCGGCAAACATTCTCAAGCCAGCTTTGGCAAGGGGTGAGTTGCAGTGTATCGGTGCTACTACCCTCGATGAATACCGTAAGCACATCGAACGAGATGCGGCATTAGAACGTCGTTTTCAACCAGTACAGGTAGGGGAACCATCGGTAGATGAAACTATAGAAATTCTTTATGGTTTGCGCGAACGTTATGAGCAACACCATAAGTTAAAAATATTAGACGAAGCTCTAGAAGCAGCAGCCAAGCTGTCCGATCGCTATATTAGCGATCGCTATCTTCCCGATAAGGCGATCGACCTGATTGATGAAGCTGGTTCTCGCGTCCGCTTGATTAATTCTCAGCTTCCTCCCGCAGCCAAAGAGCTAGACAAGGAACTAAGAGAAATTCTGAAGCAAAAAGACGACGCTGTCAGATCCCAGGACTTCGATCAGGCAGGAGAACTGCGCGATCGCGAAATGGAAATTAAAGAGCAGATTCGTACTATTGCTTCCAACAAGAAAAACGAAGCCGATGATGGCGAAGATAATGCCAACGTAGATGCTGAGGAAATTGCTCACATCGTGGCATCTTGGACTGGTGTACCAGTTAACAAGATCACTGAATCTGAGTCGGAAAAACTAATGCATATGGAGGACACCCTTCATCAGCGCATTATTGGACAGGAAGATGCGGTTAAAGCAACTTCTCGCGCCATCAGACGCGCCAGAGTTGGTTTGAAGAACCCCAATCGCCCGATTGCTAGTTTCATCTTCTCTGGTCCTACTGGGGTGGGTAAAACTGAGCTGACTAAAGCTCTAGCAACTTACTTCTTCGGTTCGGAAGATGCGATGATTCGCCTTGATATGTCCGAGTACATGGAACGCCATACAGTTTCCAAACTGATTGGTTCTCCTCCTGGATATGTCGGCTACAACGAAGGTGGACAGCTAACTGAAGCAGTGCGTCGTCGTCCTTACACAGTAGTGTTATTCGATGAGATTGAAAAAGCACACCCCGATATCTTCAATATGCTGTTGCAGATTTTAGAAGATGGTCGCTTGACTGATGCTAAAGGCAGAACAGTAGATTTTAAAAATACTCTGCTGATTTTGACTTCTAACATCGGTTCTAAAGTGATTGAAAAAGGTGGTGGCGGTCTTGGTTTCGAGTTTGCCGATGACCAGGCAGAAGCGAAATACAACCGTATCCGTTCTTTGGTTAACGAAGAGCTAAAAAGCTACTTCCGTCCAGAGTTTCTCAACCGTCTCGATGAAATTATTGTCTTCCGTCAGCTAAACAAAGACGAAGTAAAACAAATCTGCGAAATCTTGCTCAGAGAAGTGTTCCAACGCTTAACTGAGAAAGAGATTACCCTAGAAGTTACCGATAAGTTTAAAGAGCGTCTGGTAGACGAAGGATTTAATCCAGCCTACGGTGCGCGTCCTTTACGTCGGGCAATCATGCGCCTTCTTGAAGATGTTCTAGCTGAAGAAATTCTGTCTGGTCGTCTTAGCGAAGGAGATACCGCAACGGTAGATATCGACGAAGAAAACAAAGTTGCAATCATACCTCAAAAAGAGAAAGTAGAATTACTTCCTTCTTCTTAGAAGATAAATAACAATTAAATAACTAATTTAGGTAGAGGTTTTGGTATCTCTACCTTTTTTCTGCTATCTTAAACCGACAAAGGTTAGAACAATTAGAGTTTATAAGTAGTTTAGCTGGACTCAAGAGTATTGTTAGCTATGAATCGTAACTTGGCATTTTTATTAACTAGTGTATTGATGCTTAGTTTGGTATCTCCAGCTAAAGCAGAAGGTAGTTTAGACAAAATCCAGCGGACAGGAATATTGAATGTTGCCATTAGAGATGATGCAGCACCTTTTGGCTATCTAGATAGACAGCAAAACTCCCAAGGATATTGCCTAGACTTTTTTGCCCTGTTGAAAGAGCAGTTAATTAAAGAGTTAGAACGAAATACCCTCAGCGTCAAGCTATTTAAGTCGACTGCCAGAAACCGCTTTAATCTTGTGGCGGACGGTATAGTAGAGCTTGAATGCGGTCCTAATACAATCCGCCCAGATGCTATTGATGGAATAAGCTTTTCTCATGGCTTTTTTGTGACGGGAACCCAATTCCTGGTCAAGCAGAGTAATCAACTCGACCTTAAGGGAAATTTAGACGGGGTTACCCTTGGAGTAATTGACGGTACTACCACAGAAGAATTCATTGCCAAACGCTATCCCTTAGCTGTCCTCAGAAAATATCGAGGTACTACTGCCAGAAATCGAGGGGTACAGGCGGTTGAACAAGGAAAGATTGTTGCCATGATTAGCGATGGTATCTTGCTAAGGGCGGAAGCGCAACAACAGGAATTATCCTCTGCTAATTATCCTTTGATACCAGATGTTCCCCTAACCTGCGATCGCTATGGCATGATTATTAAAAGTAACGATCCAGCCTGGCAAGATTTGATCAATTCCGTGATTAGTAGTCCAGAAGTAGAGGCACTATCAAATGCCTGGTTTGGTCAATTGCTTAACTATAATCAACCTGCTGAGGATTTTTGTCAATAGATTTTAATTATACTTTTTGATCAAATTACATAAAACGCAAAATAAAGTCAATCCATTATGTTGCAATTATTGGGAATAATTAATCAAGCCGCAATTATGGATCGGGCTTTGATTGTCACAGAAATTGTCTCAGCACCCAGCTCAGAACAGCTAAACTATACAAAATTGAGATCGCTAAAAAAGTCTTTTTCCCTAAATGCTTTAGAGATAGCCAATATTGCAACACAACGAATTACCCCAGAACACGATAGTTTTAACTACTCAGGTAGAATTGACTGGCAAAATCCTCAAGCACCAGCCTTTGGGTTTCCTGGGACAGCAGTAGAGTTTAAATTTACTGGCACTAGTTTAAAACTGGAACTAGCGGAAGACAGCTGGAATAACGGAAATTATCTTGACGTTTATTTAGATGATAATCCTGAGCCAATTACCGTCAAGTTAAAACCAGAGAATGGACAACCAATTATTTACGACATTGCTGAAGGATTAGAAAACAAAGTACACAATGCAGTGTTGGTTAAACGCACTGACTACGTCACGGGAGAATTTAACTTTCACGGCATAATCATCGACGGACAAATGTTACCTGCCGAACCAGATTCAAAACGTAAAATAGAAGTCTATGGAGATTCTATTTCTGCTGCTGCTGTTGTAGAACATCAGGGAATCGGGGAACAAGATCCTCAAGGAGATAATAAATATCTATCTAATGCTTACTACAGCTATGCCTCGATTTTAGCCAGAGAATATGGAGCGGAATTATCTCTAGTAGCTCAATCGGGAGCATCCTTGATGAATGGCTTTGGTTATTGGCATGACGGTACGGGAGCGGAAGCATTTTATAACAGGCTCAAACCTTTAAAAGATGCTCCTGTATGGAATTTTAATCAATATAATCCAGATTTAATAATTATTGCCCTAGGTCAAAACGACTCTTCAACTATTCGCATCGGTAGAGAAGTATCTGCCGAAAGTTGGAAAAGCCATTATAAACAATTTATTGTTAATCTTAGATCTCAACACCCTGATGCTTACTTTATCGGTATGTTTCCCAATATGTATCACGATCTCGCCTGGGATAATTATATCATTGAGGCGATCGCCGAATACCGCACTGAATACAATGACAATCGCATCTTTTCTGTAATTCACGAACAAGTCACTCCAGGACATCCCCGCATCAGGGAACAGCAACAGATGGCAGATACTTTAAAAGAGTTTATCGATACCACTTTGACCGATAATGGTTTTAATTGGGACGCAGCAGATTGAGTTAAATTAGGCATGGTTTTATTTAAAATGCTCAACCAGTAAATCCAAATGAGATTTTTTATGAGTTGCCATCAAAGATAAGCGAAGGCGACTGGTGGGGACGGTTGGCGGACGAATAGCGGGGGCAAAGATACCCGCATTCATAAGCTGTTGTGCTTTATTTAGTGCTTCTTCAGGGCTATCGAGATTGAGACAAAAAATAGCCGATCCAGATGGCAAAAGTTCTAAATGGGCTAGTCTTTGCTGGAGATAGCTGATATTCTGCCACAGTTGTTTTCTTCTGGCGGGTTCTTGTTTAACAATTTCTATGCCTTTAATTGCCGCTGCGGTATCTGCTGGGGATAAAGCAGTAGTATAAATCCAGGTTGCGGCGCGATTACGGAGAAAGTCTATTAGTTCTGCACTACCTGCAACATATCCTCCCAGGCTTCCTAGAGCCTTACTTAAGGTACCAACTTGAATCAAGTTCTTACCAGTACAGTTGAAGTATTCTACACAGCCCGCGCCAGTCTTACCTAAAACCCCTGTGGCGTGTGCTTCGTCTACCAATAGCATACATTCAAATTCTTCAGCGATCGCCACTAGTTCAGCTAGAGAACATAAATCTCCATCCATGCTAAATACGCTATCAGTGGTAATTAAACACCGACGGTATAAACTACGATGGCTAATTAACTTCTCTCGCAAGTCAGCAAGATCGTTGTGTTGATAATCAATTGCCTCCGCGCCACTGAGAATCGCCCCTTTTTTTAAGCTGGAGTGATTATATGAATCCCCCAAAATCAAATCCCGTTGCCCTACTAAAGCCGATACTGTACCCAGGTTGGCTAAGTAACCTGAACCAAATACTAGTGAATCCTCAGTTTGTTTCAGCGAAGCGATCGCAATTTCTAGTTCCTGATGTAATTCTCTATGTCCGCTTAATAACCTTGAACCAGTACTGCCAGTACCATAAGTCCTCGTTGCCGCCACCGCAGCGTCAATCAGCCTGGGATCTGCTGCTAGACCCAAATAGTCATTACTGGCAAAATTGATGACAGATTTGCCTGATAATTCGACTACTGCTCCAGATTTACCCGCGATTGTCTTAACTGACCGATACCAATTTGCGCGGTGAATAGTATCTAAGGACTTATTGAGCCAACTGTAAGGATTTGACACTTTGGGTTCAATATTAGCCTGTAAAAATTTATAGAGATCCTAAAAAAGCGATAACTTACCTGATGATTATAAATTATCGCTGGATAAAACTTTAGCGGTTAAAGCCAAATTTTAAATTTATTTGTGGCGAGATTCAACGGTAGCGACTGCCACTGGTCTACCTACAAATAATAATGCCAACAATGCCAAAAGGTGAACTGACCAATGAACAACTATCAAACCCCAGATAAGGCAGGCGATCGACATTCCTACCGCCAGCAAAGCAAAAATATCGTTATCGGTACGAAGATAAATAACGATACTAGCAATAGCGGTAACCAGAAGTAAGAGAGGAAACATAAGCTTTTGAGGGTTGAAAATAACCGACCTAATAGGCAAATACCCCAGACAAATTACTTGGCAAAATTCTTAATCGCCGTTCATCTGTTTAAAAGATTGTAAAGATAAACTAAACTTATTTATTTCATAATGTTTGTTTATCTATATCACTAATGTAGCGTACGATCCCCGTGAAGAAAAATGATTTATGAGGATATCATTGATATTGTTAGACTTCTTTATATATCTTCAACATTTTATTTGCTAAGGAGTATCTAACTGACGTAGCGAGTAGAAATACCAGGAGTAAGATCGCGGAATAAAACTATTATTGTCATCAGCATAATGTCAGAAGAACAAGTGATTATTGATAAAAGTTGAATAAAGTAACCGTAATACTTTATAATGACACTTTTTTTCTGAAATCTAACCAGGAAAGTTGCTTAAGTCCAGATGAAGAGAAATGTTATCTATTGCTGGTGAGCAATGAATCGTTCCTGGTTGAGTTAACCATGCATTATAGGATTGCCAAAAAAGGACGATGAGCTAAGATTGCAGGTATAATTGCATTATTTTTTTGATGTTAGCTTATTGTGTCTACTAAATTAACCTTTATATTTAATCCAGCTTTATTGCTCAATCGAAACTACTATCCTTAGCGTTCCAATATAGAATGCTAA
>CAVRWR010000181.1:0-10571 GCA_963724445.1 uncultured cyanobacterium
GGGTCAACTGATTGGTAGTGCTTCCGACGATCGCACAGTAAAACTTTGGCAGCCAAATGGCACATTGAAAGATAATTTAACCGACCATGATGGCGAAACCTATCAAGTATCTTTTAGTCCTGATGGCAAGTTGATTGCCACTTCCAGTCTAGATCGCACCATCAAGCTATGGCGCACTAACGGAAAATTGCTAAATACTAGCTATGGACATAATGCTCCCATAACGGATGTCGAATTCTTCCCTGACAGCCAAAGCTTTGTTTCTGGGGGATTTGATAAAACTATCAGATTTTGGCATTTATAAAGAAACAGGCGATCGTGTCCAAGCTATTCTGCAACGCACTATTTTTGCCCACCAAGCAACAATTACCGCGATAGATGTCAGTCAAGATGGCAAGCTGATCGCTTCAGTTAGTCATGACCGCTATCTCAAGCTATGGAACAGCAGCGCCGAATTAATTCGAGCCATTTCTGCCGACAATACAGGATTAAGAGCCGTTACTATTAGTCCCAACAGCCAAATCATTGCCACTGGGGGAAAAGAACAAAACATCAAGCTATGGAATCAGCAGGGGAAACTGCTCCGAACTCTTGCAGGTCATAAAGCAGTTATTCTCGATGTTGAGTTTAGTCCCGACGGCAAGATCATCGCCTCTGCAAGTGCCGATAACACAATCAAAATTTGGAACGTTCAAGGGAAATTATTGACTACCCTACGAGGTCATCAGGGTCGCGTTTGGAGTATTGCTTTTAGTTCTGATGGCAACCAGTTGATTAGCGGGGCGGAGGATACCTTGGTTAAAGTTTGGGATTTAAAACGTATTTTAAAGCTAAATCCTTTAAACTATGGCTGTACTTGGATTAAAGACTATCTCAAAACTAATGTGATAATTCAACAGGAAGAAATTATCTGTCCTTAAGCTCTAGTCAGAATAATCAATAAATCCCTGTATGATTATGCTAATAATTACACTCCAGACTAGTTAAATAAATCTGCTATGGGTTGGAAAATTCGAGATCGCACTTTTAGTTGGGGAACAAGAACTTATTTGATGGGGATCTTGAACGTTACTCCCGATAGTTTTAGTGATGGTGGTGAATTTGCTAGCGTCGAGACGGCATTGACTCAAGCCAGAGAGATGATTGCTCATGGAGTAGATATTATAGATATTGGTGGCGAGTCTACTCGTCCTAATGCCGAAGCGGTTACGGCAAACATTGAGCTACAGCGAGTTATTCCCGTAATTGAGCAGCTACGCCGCGAAAGTTCGATACCAATTTCGATTGATACGACTAAAACAGTTGTGGCGCAAAAAGCGATCGCCGCTGGGGCAGATCTAGTTAATGATATTTCTGGCGGGACTTTTGACCCACAAATCCTCAATCTAGTAGCGGAGGCAAACGTGCCGATTATTCTGATGCACATGCGGGGCAATCCTCAAACCATGCAGTCTTTAACAGACTATCAAGATGTCGTGGAGGAAGTGGCAGAGTTTTTATCTGTTCAGGTAGCCAAAGCGATCGCCTGTGGTGTTGCTCCCTCAAAGATCGCGATCGATCCAGGTATCGGCTTTGCCAAAACTGCCGACCAAAGTTTGGAGTTACTTCAACGTCTATCTGAGCTAAAATCCTTATCACTACCTATGTTGGTCGGAGTATCCCGTAAAAGCTTTATGCGCCCTATCCTCCAGAAAAATTTACCAAAAGAACGAGTTTGGGGTACTGCCGCTGCCTGCTATGGAGCAATTGCCAGAGGTGCCGATATTTTGCGAGTCCATGACGTGACTCAAATGTACGATGTCTGTCGGGTAGCAGACGCAATTGAACGTCATTAAGCTAATTTACAGCAATACATCAAAAGTTATTTTATGATCGACCCAGACTATCCCAAAGTTGTTCTAGCTTTTAATTATCGAGATTTTGCCATCAAGATTTCCCGCGATCGATGGCAGGGACAAAATATTTATACTGCTTGGGCAGATTATCCTCTAGGCAGTGCGATCGCTGTTCCCTGCGCCATTACAACCAAATTAGCAATTAGAAACGCTAAACGCTGGGTAGATCGGAGAATCCAAGGCATTGTTTAATTTTCTGCATGAAAGCGATCGTTGAATAAACTTCAGAAAAACTTTAGGGTTTTAATTTAGCAGCTATCCTAAGAAACTAAAGTTGGCACTAGGGCATCTAATTGTTCTGCCGTGCCTACGGCATCTAATTCAATCTCACGACAGGCTCTTTTTATTAGACCAGATAAAACTTTCCCTGGACCCACTTCAATAACGTTAGTTACCCCTTCCTGGGAAAACTGCTGCATTATTTCTCGCCAACGGACGGAACTAGTCATTTGTTGCGCTAATCTACGCTTTAATTCTCGTTGTTCAGTAGTGGGTGTGGGGTCTACATTAGAAACTACTGGAATTTGAGCATGATTAAAGTTAGTCGAGTCTAAGACGCGCCAGAATTGTGATGCTGCCTCTTCCATCAAGGGAGAATGAAACGCGCCAGACACATTTAGAGTCACTGCTCTTTTTGCTTTAACCCTGTTTAAAATATTTTCCACTGCTTCAGGAGTACCAGAGATCACAACCTGTCCTTCACTATTATCATTAGCTAAAACCACATCAGTAGTCTCATTTAAGGCGGTGGTTAATTCAGCACGATCAAACTTCATCAAAGCTGCCATTTTTCCTCCAGCAACACCGTCCATCAATTCTGCTCTTTTTTTAACTAGTTTCAATCCTGATTCAAAGTCAAATACCCCTGCTGCATAGAGAGCAACGTATTCTCCTAAACTATGACCTGCTACCAACTGTGGGAAACCCAATTTTTGCTCTAACAGGTCTGCCAAAATCGATTCCACAACATATAAGCACGGCTGAGTATAAAGAGTACGACTAAGGGCGGCTTCATCACCCTGACATACATCTAACACCGACCAACCCAATATTTTTTCTGCCAATTCAAATTTTTTCTGGGCAGCAGGAATACTTTTTAGGTCGATTCCCATGTCTACTGCTTGTGAACCCTGTCCTGGAAAAACCCATGCTGTTTTGATCATCGCTCAATATTATTCTGCTTAATTTCAACTACTTAGGCAGTTAATCTGGATTCTGCTTGCCAGAAAATTTTCTGGCTCAACAGTCCGCTCAAAATTATCTCACCTTTAGCGCAAGTTCTAGAAATGGTGCTGGGAAATTAACTTAATTAAGATTAGTTACTGATGTTACGCACATGAGGTCTTGAACTACTGATATTCCGTTCTCAACTAACAACTGAAACTATTGAAATCTCGTTTGACTGCGTAACGTCAGTTAGTTAGATCGTGATTGGGCGGTAGTTTTGCTGTTAATCTTAACTAGCCGAGATTCTAAGATTCGATTGAGCCAGCCTTGGAGATATTTGCGGTTGGCTAGCTGTTGCTCGGCATCATCAGTATCCAGAGGATAGGGAGCCAATCCCTGAATTGCTGAGGTGGTAACGCAGAACATGGATTTTTGAAAGCTTTCGCAAATCTGAACTCGAAGATCTCCTGTGCCACGGACACTGTTGCGTTGATAAAACTGGCGCAAATAGTCGGGTAAAAAATGACGCATATCCTGCATCAATAGTGTCGGCGGAATTCCTGCCCCACCAATCGGCAAAGGATCGGCATATAATGCCCCGTAGTTAAACATTCCTGGATCGTAAGGAATTTCATAGGCTTGAGCATTAAAGGAGACAGTTCCTGAGAAGGGAGTTCCGCGAAAGAAGATTGCCTCTACATAAGGAACTGCTGTATCAGCCAAGAATGTTAGCCCTGCTGATTGGGGAATAATTTTATATTCTTGACCGCGCACTTTAACTGTATAAGTAATCGGTCGAGTAGCGTCTGCCACCAAACCATCCAAAATAAACTTAACTACATCGGGAATAGACTTGATTTTGCCCTCATCGTAGCTGTCAGACAGATTGAGAAAGATATCGCTCATGACTCGCCAAAACTGACCTAGCGCACTATAGTAAGCCATCTGTCGCATTTGCTCAGGCAAGAAGTCCTTAAATGCTTTGTCTAAAGTAAGCATTAGCGGATTGTATTTGTGATATGCCTTGATTAGTTTTTCTGCTGCCTCCGTAAACTCAGGGGTATCAAGATAGGCATCTAAACCACCGCCACCATGCCAAAACATACCTTTCATACAGTACTCAGCATATTCATAGTTGAGGCGATCGTGGGCGACAAACTTAGTCAATGTATTGACGTTAACTTTGCCATTAAAATACTTGAACAAAGGAAATAGCTTAAGAAACTGAGTATCAGCGATATAGCAGAGGTTGATTGAGTAAGCATCTAAAACTACTCCATAGCTTTTGAGAATTCCGACAACCTCCAATAAATTTTGCGGAGAATCATCAAGTAAAGCTGAACCCTGTTCCAGTCTAGTAGTGTATTCTTCAACCAGAAGAGATTTGGAACGTTTAACCGAAATACCGACCATGATTAATTATCTAAATAATTGTCTAAAAAATTGTAAGTTAATATATTGATGAAACTCAGTTTAGCCACCAGTTAGAAGCGCGATCGCCTGTACTTCACTCCAGTGAGTTACCCAGTCTGGCTTAATACCAAAAGCAATAATTAAAAGGAGTAGGGCAAAGGCTGGGGCATGTTCGCTCCACTTCACAGGTGGAAGCTGTGCTAGTTCTTCGCTCAGGCGACCAAAAAATACTTTATTGATCATCAGCAAGAAATATACTGCGGTTAAACCTGTTCCCACCATGCACAGTAGAGTTGGTATGGGAAAAATGGGAAAACTACCACGAAACACTAGAAATTCTGAAATAAAGCCAACCATCCCAGGTAATCCAGAACTTGCCATTACTCCCAGAATCATCATTCCTCCAGTTACAGGCAGTCCCTTTTCAGGATTGAGTAAGCCACTTAAAACATCTACATCCCTAGAACCAGTTTTTTTGTAGACCATTCCCACCAGCAGAAACAAAAATGCCGAAATTAAACCGTGACTAACCATCTGAAATACCGCCGCAGTCATGCTAAGACGGGTCGTAGCCGTGGCAGCCAATAAGATGTAAGACATATGGGCAATGGAAGAATATGCCACTACTTTTTTCATATCCTTTTGGGCGATCGCACAGGAGGCTCCATAGAGGGCGCTAATGGCAGCTAAAATTGCTAACCAGGGGGCAAGATAGACCCAGCCTTCAAGAAACAGACCGACGGCAAAGCGCAACAGGGCATAGGTTCCCAATTTTAATAGCACTCCAGCTAATAACACTGATATGGGAGTCGATGCTTGAACGTGAGCATCAGGAAGCCAAGTATGAAACGGAAAAATGGGAATTTTGATAAAGATACCGACTAAAAGAGGCGCTAGTAATAGCAATTGAGTAGCTAAGGGTAAATGATGCGATCGCAACGGCAAGTAGTCGAAGCTACCCGCCTCAGTGAGCCAAACCAAACCCAGAAATGATGCCAACACTAAAATTCCCGATAAAGCAGTATAGAGCAAAAATTTCATCGCTGCATAGCCTCGCTTCTCCCCTCCCCAGATCGCAATTAGAAAGTATAAAGGAACAATTTCCAGCTCATAAAAGAGAAAAAATAGCAGTAGATCCTGTGCCAAAAATGCCCCTGCTGCCCCACCGCTTAAAAGCAGCAACATTGAATAATAGAGTCGAGGTCTGGGAATATTTACCCTCGTGCTGAAAACTGCAATTAGGGTGAGGAAACTGTTGAGTAATACTAAAGGAAAAGACAGACCGTCTACCCCCAGATGATAGTTTAAGCCGATCCACTCGATCCAAACGATATCTTCAACAAACTGAAAGCTTTCTTGATGAAAATCGAACTGGGTCGCCATGATGATATTAATCGCCAACACGGTTGCTGCTGTAGCGATCGCGATCTTACGAGAATTTTCCCCTTTTAAAGGAATCAAGCCAATTATGGCTGCACTCAAAAAAGGAATCAAAATTAAGGCACTAAGCATAAGGCTATTTCTCGGAATTTCAATAAATCGATTCAAATTGCTGATTTTTAAAAAGTAATTATTATATGAGCGACGACCAATAGTTAGTAACTATCGACCATTGACCATTGACCACTGACCACAACAGCAAACCGACTGCAATGACAATCGTGGCAAGATAAAACTGTGATTGACCAGTAGTATTGTACTTAAGGGCGTTACTGCTAAAGATTGTGGCAAGACTGACTAGATTAACTGCCCCATCTACTATGTAGCGATCTACCCAAGACGTAAACCTAGCTAGGTTGGAAACCCCCGCAATCACGGTTACTTGATAAAGTTTTTCTATATAAAAATCATAGGCAAACAAATCTTGGAAAAAACGCATGGTAAAGTTGCTTGACCTTGCCCAAGCTTTGCGCACCTTGATGGTCGAACCGATAATACATCCCATGACTCCCGAGGCAATGATTAAGGGAACCGCACACTGGGTAACTAGTTCTGGCTGTGCCAGACTCAGCGGAGCATTAGGACTTAACCATAGAGGCCATTGGATCGGAGCTAGCGGGGTAATCAAAGTCACGATTATCAAAGATACCATCGGCACCGACATCTGCCAGGGAACTTCTGGCGCACGACGGGTTTTTACTTGAGATGGACCCAAGAAGATGACCCGAAATAGCCTGGTTAGATTAATTGCCGAGAACGCATTGACAAACATTACAATCAGTAACAGCCACCAGTCCACGTCCCAAGCGCCACTAAACCAGCGGTTATATGTCCAGAAAATGCCCAGAGGGGAAAAAGCAATTAGTCCTGCCGCCCCAGTCAAGAACGAGAGACTAGTCGCCGGCATTCTCGACCACAATCCACCCATTTCCGTAACGTTTTGGTTATTGGTGGTCAAAATAACCGACCCTGCACTCATAAACAGCAGCGCTTTGGCGATCGCATGGCTAAACAATAGTAAGAAGGCAATATCAACCTGTCTTAACCCTACGGCGATAAAGACTAAACCCATGTAGGCACTGGTGGAATGGCATAATGCCCGTTTAATATCAATCTGAGCGATCGCCATTAAAGATGTCCCAATAGCTGTGATTGCCCCGATAATAATCAATCCGTAGGCAGAAACTGGCGATAGAGTTGTCGCTGGCTCTAGTTTTATCAAGACATATGCCCCAGCCGATACCACAATTGAATTCCGCATGATTCCTGCGGGATTAGGACCTTCCATGGCTTCATCAAGCCACAAATTTAGCGGAAATTGCGCGCATTTGCCGATTGGTCCAGCAATTAGAGCCAAGCCCAGCAGGGCGGCAACCGACGGTGCTAGCTGGTTTCCGTCAACCCAGGTTTCAAGCTCAGAAAAATTTAGTCCTTCTCCATAGCTAGAAAGAGCCACAATTGCCATCAATAAGACAATATCTCCCACTCTCTTGGTTAGAAAGGCATCCCTAGCCGCCGTCACCACCAGGGGTTGAGCGTACCAAAAACCTACCAAAAGATAAGTAGACAAAGTAAGCGCTTCTAACAAGCAATAGCTCAACAGCAGTCCGTCACTCAAAGCCAAACCTGCTAATGCGGCTTCAAAAAATCCCATTAGGGCAAAAAAACGTGCTAAAGACCAGTCTTTTTCCATGTAGCCCAGAGCATATATCTGAACCAACAGGCTAATGCCTGCTACTACTTCTAATGCCCCAAAGCTGACAGGAGATAGCTCAAATGACAGGGTTAAATCTAAATCCGCCACCCGCAGCCAATGAAAGATAAATTGCTGTGCTGGTCTGCTCCAAATCAGGCTGAAGATTATTGAACTATGAACAAAACCGATTACTGTCATCAAGATATTAATATAGGCCGCTGGGCGAGGTCCTGTGCGGCGCACAATGCCCAACGACCAAGGAAGGGTAATAACCGCCCCCACCAAGCTATAAATGGGTATTACCCAAAAGTTTTCTAATAGAAAGTCAGTCATCAAAACTGCCTAATAATTTACGACATTAAAAATTTATAGTTATGAAACGTAAGGCCGACAAATTTTTCTGAGTTCAGGTCAGCTATGCATTCATTGTTTGATTAAAAGCCTATTTTACCAGCTATTAGGCGCTTAAATTTTCAAATAAACCTAAGAAGTACGGGAGAAAGTTAGCCAGGTGGCTTTAGCCCCTGGTTGAATAACGACGCGGGGATTTTAATCCCGAGTATCTGTCTTGGTGCATTCGCTCTTTGCTGCGAGGCAACAAGATCGCGATGCACCGCTATTTGCTAGTTTGATTCTCAATATAACGCTTAATAGTCTCGGTCGAAGCGTTTCCCGTAGTCGCTACAAAATAACTGGGAGTCCAAAGTGTCGGCAGCCTAAGTAGCTCAGGAAATTCTTTTCGCAGGTGGTGAGATGCCCTTCCTTTTATTCTTTTCATAATTACAGAAGGAGCAAAGGTAGGATCGGTGTTTAAAAATAAATGCACATGATCTGGCATTATTTCTAAAGCTATTAATCGCCAGTTATTCTCCGTACAAAGTCCAAAAATAATTTCTTGTAGTCGATGGGATATTTTACCTGTTAAGACTTTTTTCCGACGCTTAGGGCAAAAGACGAAGTGGTAGTTGATAAGCGTTACTGAATGAGGATTACGCCTATATTCGTCGGGTGGTTTCTTCATGATACTTTTAAATAGTTTTGTAGACAAGTAATGTATAATCAATATATTATATCAACATTTTGGATGGATACCTAAAGCAAATGGAAATAAGTGTTGTTGAGAATATTAATAAAAGTAACTTGCCTTGTCGCTGTCTAATCCGAGAAAATGCTTATTTTTGGATAGTTGACGTTGATTTTGACAAGGGAAAAATAGAAAAAATCCAAAAATATGGACGGGCAAAATCTTGTGAATCCTCTAAGCTGGGCACACAAAAATCAGAGATACTGGGAATTCCTTATTATGGACACAAGAAAAATATTCCAGGTTTTGTTTCGACACAACAAAGGCTTAAAAAAGAAAGGCAGAAAGCTAAAATTCAGCAACGAATACTTGATTGGCAAGATTGGAGAGAAAGATATTCTAGCGACGCTATTGCTGTTGCCGAGTTAATTCGATATTTAAATAGTTATATTAAACGTTTTAGCGAAGAAGAAAGAAGAAGAACTAAATACGGAAGTACACAAGAAATTTATGAAATTAAAGATAAATGGATAGAAATTAATAAAGAACAAATAAAAAGCGTGGTAATTAGCGCACAATTTGTTCGTCGTATTTATTATTGTGATGAGCTGTATGAAGAATTATCATACGAACCTCCTATCCAATTTTTTGCCTATGAGATAGATATTGATAGTCAAATTTTTAGGTTTCATAGCAAAAGAAAATTTGTTTCAGGAGTGTTAAAATTCGATCCTTCTGCTCATAGTTCTGCGAAAGCTTTAGACGATAAAGAATGCATTCTTTCTTTGCACAGAGCAATTACCGTTGCTAGATGGTGCCTGAAGGAGGTTTTGTAATGTACGGTTGTCAGCAACAATTGATTCACGCTGATAAGGATACTTTGGCAGTATTAGAGTTTATTTGTGATGAAGCCAACAAGCTAACTAATTGCGCCATTTATTACTGTCGTCAAATGTTTTTCAAGGCTCATAAATATGTGTCGAATTACGAGCTTGATGAAATCATGAAGTCTAATCTTCACTTCAAGGCTCTGCGTTCTGCGGTGGCTCAACAAGCTTGCCACAAAGTAGGAGAATCATTTAAGTCTTATCGTAAATTAGCCAAGCTGTATCGAGATGGGAAATTAGAGAATAAGCCTAAGCTACCCAAGTACAGAAAGAAAGGTGGGTTGACCGTTGTTAGCTACCCTGCTAGATGGTTGAGGCTAGAAGACAATCAGATTAAATTCACTCTCGGCAAGCAAGTGAAAACTTGGTTTGACATAGATAGCTTTATTTTGCCAATGCCATCCAATCTTGATTTTAAAGAGATTAAAGAAGTAAGGCTGCTGCCTCGCAACAGATGTTTCTATGCAGAGTTTGTCTACAGGCAAAGCGATATCGAGTACAACCTAAATCAAAAAAATGCACTGGGGATAAATCCAGGTTTAGGGAATCTTGTAACCTGTGTCTCAACTACTGGAAAGTCATTTATTATTGACGGCAAAAAGATTAAGTCAATCAACCAGTGGTACAACAAAAAAGTTGCTCTACTCAAAAAAGGTAAGCCACATGCTTATTGGGATGATGAACTTGCTGCACTGTCTGAAAAGCGAAATAGACAATTCAGAGATATACGGAATAAGGTAGCCAGATTTATAGTTTCTTGGTGCGCCAGGAATAACGTTGGAACCATTATTCATGGTTGGAACAAGAGCATTAAGAATAGGTCGAAGATGTCTAAAAAAGTCAATCAAGAGTTTGTAACTATTCCTAATGCAGCTATCAGAGACAGGATTGAGCAGCTAGCTACTCAGCATGGGATTAACTTTGTAGCTCAAGAAGAAAGTTACACTTCAAAGTCTAATTTCTTAGGGAATGACGAGCTTCCGACCTTCGGTGAGAAACCCGTTAGGAAGCATAGATAGCAATACGTAACGTAATGTTTTAGTATACAT
>CAVRWR010000182.1:0-10635 GCA_963724445.1 uncultured cyanobacterium
ACTCAATATTTCTGGTGATGAAGCTAGAGAATTGCTCAGCATACTATACAAAGAAGAAAGAATTGATATGAGTAATCGTGATGGAGATATGACTGTGATTTTTACGCCAATCAAATGATTATTATTAAATACTCTTATTTTTATCAATAATCAATATCTAAAGAATAATTAGCAATTGAGATGTCATATTATAAATTTGGTCCCAGGAACCATATGTGTTCTTTGGTATGGACTCTGTTTCTTTTGATTACCGTTACCAAAGAAACTAAATTAATCAACGGCATTACCTGTGCCACTTTGTTTGGCGTTCCTACCATTGTGGCAGGAATAAATCTACGAGAAAAAACCGAACGCGATCGCCGTCGGCAAATTACTAAAATGATTAGAGAAAACCAAATGCTCACTGTTAGCCAGACGGCAAATATGTTAGATATCCCTGCTGGGGAGGCTCAGATGTTGCTCAGTCAACTCTATCGAGAATCGAGAATTGACATTGCTAATCGCAGTGATGATCTGGCTGTTGTTTATATACCACCGAAATAATTATGGTAGATTGTGCGATCGCTTTAGGCAGTAACCAGGGTAACTCTTTAGATATTTTAGAGAGTTCTCTCAATGCCCTCAATCAGATTCCTGGCATTACCCTGAAGACGACTTCTAGCTGGTATCAGACTAAACCCGTTGGTACACCAAATCCCCAAGCAGATTATCTTAATGGCTGTGCTTTATTATCAGCATCGCAAACCCCTGAAGAATTATTAACTGTTCTACAAGCTACTGAGATGCAGTTTGGCAGAGTCGGTAAAGGTACGCTACAAGCAAGAACCTTAGATCTAGACTTATTACTATACGGAGATGTGGTTTTAAATACTCCTAATTTAACTATTCCCCATCCTCGTATGAGCGATCGCGCTTTTGTCCTAGTTCCTTTAGCCGAAATTGCCCCAGACTGGATTGAACCAGTATCAGGAACAAAAATAGCCAAACTACTTCGCAACGTAGACACTTCAGGAGTTAAACCTTTTGTTACAGTGTAATAATCAAATCAGAATTTAAATAAAAAAGCGATCGCTTTTACTTGGGCGATCGCTTTTGAACTTATCGTATAGCTTTAATTTAATCAGGTACAGTATCTGTAATACCATCAACAGTAACACTCACGTTACCTTGGTCAGTATTACCTTCTGGGTCACTTACTGTATATGTAAATGTGTCTACTTGGTTTTGTCCATCATTAAGAGAGTTTAACGAAGCACTAGTTGTAGGATCGTATTTCAAAGTATATTTTCCTTGAGTGCTGTGTTTTGAGGAATCTGTGATTTCAAAAAGCTCAATTGTTGCACCCGAACTAATTCTAACTGGACTTCCGATACTAATTGCAGAACCACCAATTTTAGTGATAGTTAAATCTTCTCTAGCAGTATTAGGATCGCTATCGTTCATTAAAACAGGAATCCATTTAGTACTATCTTCATCTGTTTTTCTGGCATCATCTACTGCTACAGGATTATCCGCAGCCCCATCAATGGTCATAGTTACAGTTGCAGAACTGACGTTATTTTGATTATCTTTGATCGTGTAAGAAAAAGTATCGGTAGCAGTTTGACCAGGGTTTAAAGCCTCAAACTTGCTGTTAGGATTGTAGGTAAAAGTTCCATTGCTATTAAGTTTAACCAACGCCCCAGAAGGAAGAGTGACTTGACTACCTACATTAGTTGCATCTCCATTAACTTTAGTAACACTTATGCCTTCACCCGAATCATTAGACATTACATTGCCAGTAGTGCCATTATCTTCACTAGTTGAAAGCAAGTCTGCCACAGCAGTGGCGAGTATGTGGTACAGAGGTACCTCTGAGCGTTTGTTTTTGGGCGGAAAAAGTGTGGTTATCAGATTCAAATTTTGCTCCACTAGTTGTTAGAGTTTGAACCACGATTTCATCATAAACTCCACTATCAAAAAAGACGTTGACATAGGCAAATGGTTCGCCATTATGACCACCAGCTGTATTAAGTTTATTAGGATTGCCGCAATATAAATTAGTATTGGCAATGTTATTGCTACTACACGATCCGCTACTACCAGCAATGCCTGAATTCTTAATAAAGCCAGTCAAATCCTTGGTTTCAAAAACAGCTACCTCCTGACCATTCTTTTTAAAAACTATTTTGTTGGCTGGATCTCCCGCTGACCACCAAAAACCAAAGTATTTCTGGTCTTGGTTAACTTTTACATTAAAACTGTTCTTTCCACTGGCTTGGGTAATATATTTAGAATTGTTCGCTCCTCCCCATTGATCCGCAGCCATAACATTTAGATCGCCAGCATAAGTATAGGTAGTACTACCATTGGTTTTCGTAAATCCTGCTGTTCCAGATTTATCGTTAAAATCAACTACATAAATTCCTGCTGCTGGTACTTGTGGAGTTTGAATTCTTGGTGCTTCGATTGTGACTGTCAGAGCATTATTGGCAGACGCAGGTTGGAAAGCTAAACTTGCCATCAAGATACCGAAAAGAGCAGTTGAACCAAATTTTATAGGGTTAATTAATTTAAGCATTTGTAATTATTTCCTGTTAATTAATCGATTAATTAGTATTATTTATATTTAGTTAATTGGCTTTTTGAGCTATTGAATCAAAGATAACCGCAGCACAAAAAAATCGTAAATGATTGAAATACTGAATTAAATTGTGAAGCAGAAACATATTCAAGCAGTATTTTGTAAAGTTAATATCAAAGTTATTAACTTAAATTTTATAGCCTAAAAATATCCGTATTTTTACAGTCAACTAATTATAAAAAGCAGCATATTGCGCTCTCTAGATGAAGTTTTCAATAAGAGTATTTGCATTTTTGAGCGATCGCAATTCCCCAGGCGATCGCTTTTTTTATCAAAACAGATCGAGGTTATCGCCAAAGAAGTCAATCAAGTGAGATAAAGTCGTAGTAGTAAAGATACTATTAGCACTGATTCATGTCCTCCGAGAAGCATAACCAAACAGACAGAAATATTATTACCGACTGCCGCAATATCGATAAATCGCAGCTTTCACCGATGTACCAGCATTATGTTGAAGTGAAAGAACAATATCCTAATGCGCTGTTGCTATATCGTGTAGGAGATTTCTTTGAATGCTTTTTCCAGGATGCGGTCACTATTGCTAGAGAACTCGAGCTAGTGCAAACTAGCAAAGAAGGGGGCAAGGAATTAGGCAGGGTGGCAATGACAGGAGTTCCTCACCATGCCCTAGAGCGCTACAGTACGATGCTGGTGGAAAAGGGCTATGCGGTGGCAATTTGCGATCAGGTTGAGGATGCGAAGGTAGCTACTGCTGAAAAACGGATGGTACGCAGGGAAATTCAGAAACTGCTTACCCCTGGTACTTTGACCGATGATGGGATGTTGCAAGCTCGTCAGAATAACTTTTTAGCGGCAATTGTGGTAGCGGGGGAACACTGGGGTTTGGCTTATGCAGATATTTCTACAGGAGAATTTTTTACCGCGCAGTCAAGCGAACTAAGTTCTCTAACCCTAGAATTGCTGCGTTTACAGCCTTCTGAGGTGTTGATTCCAGCTAATGCGCCAGATGTCAATGGTTTGCTGCGTCCAGGGGAAAAATCTGAGTATTTAGCGGATTATTTACCCGATAGCTTTTGTTATTCTTTGCGATCGCAACAGCCGTTTACTTTAGTTGAAGCTAGTCAAAGACTTAAAGATACCTTTGGGGTAAGTTCTTTGGAGGGAATGGGTTGTGCCGAGCTTCCCCTGGGAGTTCGGGCTGCGGGGGGCTTATTAGAGTATGTCGAGGATACGCAAAAAGCCTATCAGGTACCGTTACAGCCATTACGCACCTATACTTTGGCAGATTATTTGATTCTCGATCACCAGACTCGTCGCAACTTAGAAATTACCCAGACGATTCGCGACGGCACATTTCATGGTTCTTTACTCTGGGCATTAGACCGCACCAGTACGGCAATGGGCGGGAGAGCCTTAAGACGCTGGATATTACAACCACTAATTAACATTAAAGGTATCGAAGCCAGACAAGAAACGATCGAAGAACTGGTAGCCAATACCTCTATGCGCCAGGATTTACGCTCCATGCTGCGTAAAATATATGATATTGAAAGATTATCGGGCAGAGTGGGTTCTGGTACTGCCAATGCGCGAGATTTACTGGCTTTAGCCGAATCATTGATTAAATTGAGCGATTTATCGGCGATCGCTTCCTATGGCAACGCACCCTTTCTCAAAGCCCTACATAAGATTCCCCCAGAATTAGAACAGCTAGGAACCTATGTGGCAGAACGTTTGGTAGATTCTCCACCAATATTGCTCAAAGAGGGAGGAATTATCAAGGATGGTGTAGATTCTAGATTAGATGAAATTCGCCAAAGACTCGAAGATGATAAGCAATGGCTGACTAACCTAGAGGTAACAGAAAGAGAGCGGATCGGCATAGTTAATATCAAGGTGGGCTATAACAAAACCTTTGGCTACTATATTAGTATGCCTCGTTCTAAAGCTAGCCTGGCTCCCGATAACTATCAGCGTAAGCAAACTTTAACCAACGAAGAGAGATACATTACCTCGGAGTTGAAAGAGCGGGAAACTAGAATACTGACGGCAAAAGACGATCTAAGCAGTCTGGAATACGATATTTTTACCGAATTAAGAGCCACTGTAGCGGAGAAAGCTCAAGAAATTCGCAGCATCTCCAAAGCGGTAGCGGCGATCGATGTTTTAGCAGGATTAGCCGAAGTTGCAGTGTATCAAAACTATTGCTGTCCTGAGATGGTAAAGGGTAGAGAAATTGATATCCTTGATGGGAGACATCCTGTTGTCGAGCAATCTTTAGGAGAAGGCTTTTTTGTACCTAATTCAGCACGAATGGGCGAAGAAAACCCCGATTTGATTATTTTAACTGGACCAAATGCTAGCGGCAAAAGCTGCTATATCAGACAGATTGGCTTGATTCAATTAATTGCTCAAATTGGTAGTTTTGTTCCTGCCACCGAAGCAAAATTAGCGATCTGCGATCGCATTTTTACCCGTGTTGGTGCGGTAGACGATCTGGCTACAGGACAGTCTACCTTTATGGTGGAGATGAACGAAACGGCAAATATCTTGAATCATGCTACGCCAAAATCTTTAATTCTTCTCGATGAAATCGGACGGGGAACAGCAACCTTTGACGGGCTTTCCATCGCTTGGGCGGTAGCGGAATATTTAGCCACCGATATTCAAGGAAGAACTATCTTTGCTACCCACTACCATGAGTTAAACGAACTAGCCTCAATTCTTACCAACGTAGCTAATTACCAAGTAACGGTAAAAGAAATGGCGGACAAGATCATCTTTCTCCATCAGGTATGTGCAGGCGGTGCAAGCAAATCCTACGGTATCGAGGCAGGAAGACTAGCTGGTTTACCCTCATCGGTAATTTCTAGGGCAAAGCAGGTGATGGGACAGATTGAGAAGCACAGTAAGATTGCCTTGGGTTTGCGTAAGGGTATCCAACAGACACAGCCGAAAAAAGATGCTGATGGAAACTCCGTAGAACAGTTAGATATTTTTGAAGATTAAACTCTTACTTCTGTTTTAACTTCCAGTGTTATTTGAGCTTCTACCATTGGCGAATAAATAGGAATACATGACAATAAATCAAAAATCAAAATTAAGTTGTTATGAAAATTGCCTTATTTACCTATTCCACAAAACCCAGAGGTGGAGTAATTCATACCATCGAGTTAGGAGAAGCACTTCAAGCGGAGGGACATCAAGTCTGTATTTATGCCCTGGATAAAGACAATATTGGTTTTCATCGTCCTTTGAATTGTCCCAGTAAATTAGTTCCAACCAAATCCACAGTGGAGAGAGAATTATTGTTGCACAGAAAAAACTATTTTGACGGTGCAGTCAAAAATCAGAATTTAGATCCAGTAGACGAACTAATTAAACAGAGAATCCAAGAATTTATCGCTTATTTAAGCCAGCAAACCGAAAAGTATGATATCTACCATTCCCAAGACTGTATTAGTACCAATGCGCTGAAGGTTTTACGAGATCGAGGAATGGTACCAAATTTTATTCGTACCGTCCATCATATCGATGAGTTTAATAGTCCTTATTTACAAGCATGTCACGATCGCTCTATTCTCGAACCAGATTTGTGTCTATGCGTCTCCAACTATTGGCGACAACAATTACAGCAGCAATATCAAGTTGATGCACCAGTAATTCTTAACGGCGTCGATCCTAGACGATTTTCTAGCCAGGTTAATGGACAAGAAGCAAAATTAAAACAGAAGTTAGGCATTAGGGGAAATCCTGTTTACTTAACCATCGGTGGAATTGAACCCCGCAAAAATTCTTTAAAACTACTAGAGGCTTTTATTGAAGTATTAAACATCCATCCCCAAGCACAGCTTATAATTGCTGGAGGTGAAACCCTCTTTGATTACGAACCCTATCGTTTAGAGTTTTTTCAACTGGCTCAACAAAATAACCTAAAAATCGGCGAGTCATTAATTTTGCCTGGAGTGATGGCAGATGAAGATATACCAGTTTTATATCGCTGTGCCAATGCTTTTGTCTTTCCTTCCATAAAAGAAGGCTGGGGATTAGTATTACTAGAGGCGATCGCCTCAGAATTACCGATAATAACTTCTAACATCCCTCCCTTTACCGAATTTTTGGAGAAGAAATCGGCATTACTAGTAGATCCTAACTCTAGTAAAGATATTGCCGATGCCATGGTAGATATACTAAATAAAAACCTAGCTCAAAAGTTAACTGACAACAGCGCAAATATTCCCTCTCAATACTCCTGGCAAAAATCGGCACAAATGCACCTCAAACATTACTCACAACTGTTATTAGGTGGTTAATCTACTTTTCTCATCCCTTTAAATCCATGCCCGAAATTAACTTTCAAATTAAATGGCCAGACGGCACAGAACAAAACTGCTATTCTCCTTCCTTAGTGGTCAAACAATACTTTACCCCAGGGGAAACCTACGAATTAACTGAATTTGTCGAAAAATCTCGTACGGCATTGAATATAGCGAGCGATCGCGTAAAAGAGGCATACGGTTTTCCCTGTAGTCGTGCTTTAGGTCAGTTAGAACAAATTGAATTAAAAGCAGCTCAATATCAGAAACTAACTAAACCCCAGGTTTTATTGATCGGTTTTAGCGAATAAAAATAAGGGCGTGTCTAGATCCGCCCTTACGTCCTAAACTAATTAATTATTCAAATAATAAACTAGTCTTAGTAATGATTTCCAACTTTGCGATGATGGACTGCGGTTAAACCGTCGGGATTAGATACGCGACCTAAATCTACTTTGCTGTAAACAATCCAGTGATCGCTACACTCCATACGGCTAGACACCTCACATTCTAGATATGCTAGGGCATCAGCTAAAATAGGCGAACCATTGGCTGCGGTTTGGGTATTAACTCCTGCAAAACGATCTGCACCTGGTTTAAATCGCTTGAGGAAGTGTTTCATCAGTCCTTGATACTTGCCTTCTTCGAGGATATTCAAGACAAAGCGATCGCCTACCTGCATCAAAGACTCGATCGCTCGATCTTTAGCTACCGCAATAGTTAGTCCAATAGGTTCAAAGCTAGCCTGAGATACCCAAGAAGCCAACATCGCACTGCTCAAGTCTCCTTTGGTGGCAGTGATAATATATAGTCCACCGCTTAAACGACCGATCGCTTTATCCAAGTCGGTATCAATTGATTTCATCTGCTTGACCAAATCCTTGCGGGTTAGCAGTTGACCTAAATCAACCCCCGACTCTTCACATACTTGATAGTCTGCTTCGGTGGGAACGTCTTTGATTTTAATCGGGGGAAAACCAGGTTTTAAGCCAGCTTCGCGAAATTTAGTTAATAGCGGGTCGATTGGTTCATCATCATCACCGTAGGATTCAAATACACCAATTAGCTGTTTATCCTTGGCTGCGGCGAGAACTGTTCCCAAGTTACCTGCAATATCTTCCTTGTTTCTACCAGCTAGTGGAGGCATGCCTAAGACAATCCCCACAGAATGATTAACGATTTCATGGACTTCGGTGTTGTCAGCCGAGCGCAAATCGACCATTTCTACACCCACACCTGTTTTAGTAATCCCTCTGGCGATCGCTTGACTCAAGCGATCGCTATAGCCATAGTCGGAAACATAAAATAATGCTACGCTTTTTTCCGCTTTAGTTTGGGCATTACTCCAGTGACGATAGCGGTCTAGTAATTCCTGAAGATTATGGCGTAACAAAGGACCATGACCATTAGCCACAATATTGATTTCCCCTAGTTTGTCCATCCGCTTCATCGCCGAAAGTACGGAACGAGCATTAGGACCCATGAGACAATCATAATAAAAACGATAGTCTTTTTCGATCGCCTTTAAGATCTCATCATAGGTAGCATCTGAGCAGTAATGCATGCCAAAAGCATCACAGGTAAATAAAATACCCGATTTATGATCGTAACTAAAAATAGTATCGGGCCAATGTAAGTTTGGCGCATTGACAAACTCAATTACGTGACCTTGACCCAGATCGATGGTTTCACCGTTTTTAACAATTTGCTGCTCAAATGGCTGATGAACTAAGTCTTCGAGGAAGGTAATTGCCATCTTTGACGCTACTACCGTTGCCTGGGGTGCTAGTTCGAGAAAATCTTTGACCAAGCCACTATGATCGGGTTCAGTATGGCTGATAATTAAATAATCAATCTTCTGGGGATCGATCAGTCCTTGTAAAGCCTCTAGATATAGCTGACGAAATTTGGCATGAGACGTATCTACTAAGGCTGTTTTCTCACCACGAATTAAATAGGAATTATAGGTAGTACCGTTTTGTAACCCAAATTCAATATCAAAGCGATCGCGATCCCAGTCAAGGGAACGAATTACTGTCGTATTAAAGCCAATTTCCGCAGTTTGAATACTCAACCTTGGTTGGGTTTTTATTGGTGTTGCGACCATATCACTCTTAACATTTATTAAATTTTTTTTGCTCTGCTTTAATTATGCCAGATCGAGAAATTGCAACATAAATACTTGTCTTGCAGTGATCGGTCAATAGTAATTATGCTTTTTACCGTCGTAATCTAATGACTGACAATTAATCTGCCTATTGTCTTGTTTATTTAAGCCGACTTGACCAACGGTCACAGCAGGCTCCGTCGTTTTATATGCGGAGCGGTATCCTTTAGGACGGCGGAGTAATCTGTGACTTTGGTTATTTGCTCAACCAAGCTCAAAACGTCATGACGACTCAACTTTGGTTTACCAATAGAGATCGCATCTAAAGTACCTTTAGCTAATACATAAGGGATTTGGCAGAAACTAAGAGCAGGACTGCCTTTTGGCAAAGCTTCAATATACAGTTTCGCCTGTTGTAACTGTACCCTGGCGTAATCCTGAACATCTCGATCTGTCCAGCCTTCTGGCACAAAGCTAACTCCTCGTTGCGCGTCCTCTGCTCGATTGCGAACAATATTAACTGCCTGTAAACCCCGTCCAAAGGCGATCGCCTGAGTTCGATTTGTTTCAGTACCATCGTACCACCCCCAGAGATCGGATAACAGCAAACCTACTGCCCCAGCGACGCTAAAGGTATAGCGATCCAAATCCGCTTTGCTAGAGATCTGCCAGTTTTGTTCTGCCCAATAAGCCATTCGATCTGACATTGCGGCGGTAGCATCCCAAACCCTGGGAGCAATGGAATCTGGGGCAAGACTCGCCCATTCTCCAATATTTAAGCTTACCTCAGGCAAGACATCGCTATAGACTGCTAAATCTTCACCAATACGAGCATAAGCGTCAAGAGTCGTTATTTCCTGCATTCTTAGGCTAATGCCCCTCAAAAGCCTTACCTTGGTCTGATTGTCAAGATCGGGAGTATCTTCTATTTCATCAATTGCACGCATACAAAGATAAGCCGATGCTACTGCATCTTGGAGCTTTTCTGGTAAACGGACAATAGGAATATAAAATGTCCTACTAGTTTGCTTTAGAGTTTCTAATGCTCTATTACGTATATTCATTTAGATCCGTTACTCCTCATGCTGACCAATAACTACATTGATTTTTGTCGTCAAACTACGCACATAATATCTAACCTACCGAAAAGCATACACCACAAACTAAAATTTCTCGGTGAGAATCAGAGAAACTTTTTAGTGAATTGAGCCTAATTAATTACTAATTACTTGTGGTTTCAACCATTATTGAGGGAGCGGATTGTGAGAAAATAATAAACCTAGTCAAATCAATGGATAAAAAGTTTTCCTCGCTATGTCTAATACCTACAGTGTTGAAATAAACCATCAGGGTACAGCTAAAACTATTCAAGTTGCCGAATCACAAAGCATTCTCGATGCAGCAACAAATGCAGGTATCGATCTACCTTTCTCCTGTAGCGCGGGAGTATGTACTACCTGTGCAGCACAAATACTGGTGGGAGAAGTGGAACAGAGCGATGGTATGGGCGTGTCCTCTGAATTACAGGCAGAAGGATATGCTTTACTCTGTGTAGCTTATCCCCGTTCGGATATCAAACTAGAATCCAACAAAGAAGATATTGTCTATGCCAGACAATTTGGTGGTCA